>CAZLPE010000143.1:0-9040 GCA_964561325.1 uncultured Flavipsychrobacter sp. | reverse complement strand
TCAGACAGAAAAACCAATCAAGCCCATCCTACAATCAAAAAAATCAAGGTTCAGAACATACACGGCCGGCGCTATTCATAGTAAAGCTATTACCCGAAAGCGTCACAACTGCATTTTTTAACGCAAATACGAACCTTTATGTGTTGGAATATGCGGAATAGTGAATGCTGATTGGTATAAAAGCCTACGGCCCGCTTAATGCAGGCCGTAGACATTTATGTTTCTAAATTATTACGCTATCGCGCCGTCTTCTCTAGCTTTGTAGGCTTTCACCTGCTCCAGTGCATCGGGCACTACGTCGCTGGTTATTACTATAAAGCTGTCTTTTCTGGCTGTCTGGAACGCAAAATCAATTGCATCGCTCTCTTTTTGAATAATGGTAATTTTTTTCTCGGGGTCTATGTTCTTTATACCCTGCACCATAAGATCTATAATGGCCTGATCTGAGCGACCGCGCAGGTTGCGATCCTGACGAATAATGATTTCGTCGAAGATTTTGCCTGCCGCCTCGCCAAGCGATATGATGTCTGAATCGCGCCTGTCGCCTACGCCGGCAATAATGCCCACTTTTACCGATGCGTTTACCGAAGCAAGGAACTTGCCTATAGCCATAAGTCCGTGCGTATTGTGCGCATAGTCTATCATAACCGAGTAATCGCGGAAATGGAACATATTCATGCGGCCTGGCGTGAGCGCCGGCGAGGGCACAAATGTTTGTAGCGCCTGACGTATGTCTTCGGTTTTGAAGTCTTGCACAAAAGCAGCCAAAGTAGCGGCCAGCACATTGGCAATATTAAACTCGGCCATACCCGAGAAAGTAAGCGGAATGTTATTCACTTTTTCCACTCTTATTTTCCAGCTGCCTTTAAGTATTGTTATAAAGCCATTTTCGTAAATAGCTGCAATACCGCCTTTGGCGCAGTGTTTTTTGATACGCGAGTTGTTTTCCTCGAGCGAAAAGAGGGCGATTTTACATTCCAGCTCCTCCTGCATATTATACACCAGGTCGTCGTCGGCATTAAGTATTGTGTAGCCGTTGGGAAACACAGTATGCGCGGGAACAGCTTTTACCTTAGCCAGTTTTTCGAGCGTGTCTATACCGCCCAGACCCAGATGATCTTCGGCAACGTTGGTAACCACAGCTACATCGCAATTGTGAAAGCCCAGGCCTGCGCGCAGTATGCCGCCGCGGGCGCACTCCAGCACAGCATAGTTTACGGTAGGGTCGCGCAGCACAAACTCTGCCGAAACCGGCCCGGTGCAGTCGCCCTTCATCATTAGCTGGTTTTGTATGTATACGCCGTCGGTGGTGGTGTAGCCTACTTTATACCCCATTTGTTTTACTATATGGGCTATAAGGCGTGTAGTGGTAGTTTTGCCGTTTGTGCCAGACACCGCGATGATGGGTATACGCGCCGTAGAGCCGGGCGGGTACAGCATATCTATCACCGGTTCGGCCACATTGCGCGCCAAGCCCTCCGTGGGGTCAAGGTGCATACGGAAGCCGGGAGCGGCATTTACTTCCAGCACAGCGCCGCCTATTTCGGTTATCGGCACGCTCAGGTCTTCGGCCATAATGTCTATACCGCAGATGTTTAGGCCAATAATACGCGCTATACGCTCGCACATAAACACGTTGGTAGGGTGTACAAAATCGGTAACATCGGTAGCCGTGCCGCCGGTGCTCAGGTTGGCGGTAGGTTTCAGCCATACCTCCTCCCGGTCTTCGGGCACTGTGTCTACCGTATAGCCTTTTTTGGAAAGCATATCGATAGTGAAATCGTCTATTTTTATTGCGGTCAGCACCTTTTCGTGCCCATAGCCGCGGCGCGGGTCGTGATTCACTATGTCTATCAGCTCGCGTATAGTGTGCATACCATCGCCTATCACGGCGGCGGGTGTGCGCAGGGCAGCCGCTACAAACTTATAGTTCACCACCAGGGCTCTGAAATCGCGACCAGTAATATATTTCTCGCATATCACCGCCCGGCCATATACCTTGGCCGCTTTTAGTCCGGCTACGGCATCTTCCCAGGTTTTAATATTTGTGGTAGCGCCCTTGCCGTGGTTGCCATTCACAGGCTTGGTAACTATAGGATACCCTATTTTATTAATAGCGTTTTGCAGGTCTTCCTCGTCATATACTATCCTGCCTTTGGGCACAGGTATTTCCGATGCTTCCAGCAGGTTTTTGGTTTCTTCTTTGTCGCAGGCTATCTCTACGGCTATACTGCTGGTGGTGCTGGCTATAGTGGCCTGCACCCTGCACTGGTTTACGCCATAGCCCAACTGCACCAGCGAATGGCGGTTGAGGCGTATGTAGGGTATTTTCCGGCGTATGGCCTCCTCCACAATCGACCCCGTGCTGGGGCCCAGACGTTCGTCTTCCCTTATCTCCCGGAGATCTTGTATGTCTTTCTCCAGATCATAGGGTTCGCCGTCGGCCAGGGCCTGCGCTATTTTCACAGCCGCTTTGGCGGTATATATACCGGCTTTAGCTTCCTGATAAGAAAACACCACATAGTAGGTTCCGGGCTCGGTGGCGGCGCGCGTGCGGCCAAAGCCCGTGTCCATGCCTGCCAGTGTTTGCAGTTCCAGCGCTATGTGTTCTATTACATGCCCCATCCATGTGCCTTCTTTCACCCGCATAAAGAAACCGCCGGGCACGCCCTCGCTGCAGCGGTGTTCGAAAAGGGTAGGCATCAGCGCTTCGAGGCGCTGTTCAAATCCGGGAATTTTATCTGTAGGCCGCTGTTCCATATCTTCAAGGTCCAGCAGCATTACTATTAATTTATGTCTGTTTGCGCTCCAGTAGTTGGGGCCATTCATGGCCTTAATATCCAATATTTTCATCGGGATGGAAATTTGTGTATTAAGGTACTATAATATCGATGTAAAACAAATTTTGCGTGTAATAACCGCTCAAATACAATAAAATGACAGAAAAACAACACTTTATGCTATAGCCCGTTTATCGCTATTTATTTTGCCGGCTGTGCAGGTTCACCCATTGCGCCGCTCGGCGGCTTTGTGGCGGTTGTATCTTTTGGCCTCCCACGACAAGCAGCGCAACAATATAAACAATACCACTCCATCATCGACCCACCCCAAGAATGGGATGACGTCGGGCGCCAGATCGAACGGATAAACAATATAGGCGATGGCTACAATAACTATAGCCGCGCTCACCCCCGACATCCGGTATTTCCCGCTCAGCGCCTCACGTACCATTTGCCACATTATCCTCCTGTTCCTGAGCAAAAACCATCCGTTACGGATGTTGTGCGCAGGACGCGCCGATGAAATTTTAGACATCATCCTGATTTTAATGTAAAGGTACCCGGCATACTGTTGAGGGGGTGTTAAGGTAATGATGCAGAAAAGTTAACATTAATGACTACAGGCTCCGGTTATATTTTGCTTAACGGTAGCGACGCTGGTACAATGTTGCGCTAACAATAGTATTTTTACAACAGCGGGTATAACCCAAAGTTGAACCCACGCCATGGCCAATTTCAAAACATACGTTCGCAGGATAAAACGATTCGCCGGCTTGTTGGGTCCAGGGCTCATTACCGGCGCCAGCGACGACGATCCATCCGGCATCGCCACCTATTCGCAGGCAGGGGCGCAGTTTGGGCTGGCCACCTTGTGGACAGCTCTTTTTTCGTTTCCACTTATGGCAGCCATACAGGGTATGTGCGCCCGCATAGGGTTGGTTACCAGTCAGGGGCTCACGGTTACGCTCAAGCAAAACTATTCGCGGCCGCTGCTTTATATTATGCTGCTGTTCAGCTTCCCGGCTATAACGCTCAATATAGGCGCCGATATACAAGGCATGGGCGCGGTGGCGCACATGATATATCCATCTATTCCGGTGTTTGCCTATTCTATTTTCTTTACCGTAGCGCTGATGTGGGTAATCATCAGGTTTCCGTATCAAAAAATAGCCGCTATTCTTAAATGGCTGTGTCTGTCGTTGCTGCTGTATATTATTGTGCCGTTTATGGTAGCGCAAGACTGGACCTCTGTGGCTAAGCATACGGTGTTGCCTACCATTCAGTTCAACAAAGAGTTTCTGTCTATTGTTGTGGGGCTATTAGGCACTACCATATCGCCCTACCTGTTTTTCTGGCAGGCCACTATGGAGGCAGAAGGCATAGCCCACCGCCGCAAAAAAATGGTGGTAGACAAGAAGATGCTGGACAATATGAAAATGGATGTAAACGTAGGGATGCTGCTTTCTAATATGGTGATGTTTTTCATTATACTCACTACTGGCAGTATACTCTACAATGCAGGCATCAGGCAGATAGACACCGTAGACCAGGCAGCGCGGGCTTTAGAGCCGCTGGCTGGCCGCCTTACCTACCTGATATTTGCACTGGGCGTACTGGGCACAGGGCTGCTGGCCATACCTGTGTTGGCGGGCTCGCAGTCGTATATGCTCGCAGAGACCTTTGGCTGGGTGGCTGGGCTAGATAAAACATTTACTCAGGCCAAATCGTTTTATATATCCATTATCATATCGCTGCTCGTTGGCCTCTCGCTCGATTTTTTGGGCATCAGCCCAATACAGGCGTTGCTGTATACTGCTATATGCTATGGCCTTACTGCGCCCGTGCTGATAGCCATAATACTGCACATAGGCAACAACAAAAAGATAATGCAAGACAATACCAATTCTACGCTATCTAATGTTTTAGGCTTTACCACGCTCTTTGTTATGACGGCTGCCGCCGTAGGTCTGATCTATTTTTTGATTGTAGGGTAACGAAATACACAAGCATTGGGCGCACTTCATCGGTCGCCGGTACAAACCAGCTGTTTTCAGGCGTTGCAATTTTTCTGATATTTCTTTTTCATTTGCTGACCCGGCATCGATTGTTGCCAATACGCAAAACCTTGATTGACTATTGTATAAACCGATGGCGGCTACTGGCAGATCTGCTGCGACGATGCAAAGTCAATATTTTATACATTCCGCAACAGTTGTCTACGATAATTGTCGTAGTATTGTACGATGATTGTCGTAGGTGGCTTTGCATCTGATAGGAAAGAAAAGCCGACTTTCAGCGACCCAATACAAACCAAAATCAAGAGCCTTGCTATGTTAGTTTTAAGCGCTTATAAATGTCGTTTTGCCACATTAAAAAGTATTTCGCGATATGTGCTACTATGCATATCTGCATTATTAGGTTGCCTGGCGGCAAATTGCAGTTTTGCTCAGATGAGTACAACCGGTTTTTTGCAGGTAAAGCCCGATGTTGCCTCGCAGATAAGCGAATACATCCCAAGTTTGTGCGAGGACACAAAGGGCAACCTGTGGATAGGGTGTATGGGCGCCGGCGTATGCAGATACGATGGCAAAAAGATAGCGTATTTTAGTACAGAACATGGTATGGGCGGAGCCACAGTGCGCGCCATAGCCGAAGACCAACTGGGCAATATATGGCTGGGCACAGAAGGCGGCCTGACCAGGTGGGACGGGCATCAGTTTCAGAATTTCACCACTCAAAATGGGTTGCCCCACAATGAAATATGGCGAATATGCATAGATAAAGACAACGGCATTTGGGTAGCCACGCTTGGTGGAATAGCGCATTGCAAACTACCTGTTAGCGGAAAAGCTACAATACATTTCACTACATTTTATGTGCCGCCCGCTGCCAAAAAAGACTATACCACGGGCGCGCTAAGCAGCCTGCTGGTATTGGGCATCATGCAAGACCGAGCCGGTAATATGTGGTTTGCCACAAATGGCGGAGGAGCCTATAAGTATGACGGAAAAAACCTGTCCAACTTTTCTGAAAAGAATGGTTTGACAAATGATTTTATACAGTGCATACTCGAAGATAAAAAAGGCTATATATGGTTTATTACTCGCCATGGCGGCGCCTGCCGCTACAATCCGCTAAGTAAACGTCTGTTGTTCGACACATTTGGGATTAAAAACGGCCTGTGCACCAACGAATGCTGGAACGGTCTGGTAGACAAACAAGGCAATGTATGGATAACAACGCAGGGTTGCGGTATTGCCAGATACGATGGCCAAACGTTTGCAAATTTTCGTGAAAACAATGGTATTACCCACAATCATATACAGTGCCTTACCCAGGATAGCAAGGGAACGATTTGGCTTGGTTTTTCGGGCGGTCTTTTTTGCCTGCGCAACAATACCATTATCAACGTAACAAAAAATGGACCGTGGCGATAGAATGGCCTGTTCCACACCTGTATGCTTACACCTGTATGCTACCCACTTATGTATTTCCTACCACCCACAATAGTATGGGCGAAAAAAAACGAGCGAAGAGCGATGTAGGTTGCGCAATATTGTTTTGGAGAGGATTTTCTTTTAGCGCTTGTGCAAAAGTCAGTAATTTTGAATCTAATAAGTTTAATATGGAAACATTATTGGTGCTTCCTGAAAATAATGAGCAGCTGAAGGCGGTAAAAGCTATTTTAAAAGTTTTGCGTGTAGAGTTCGTTTCTAAAAAGGGAGTGCAGTATGATGAGGCGTTTGTAAAAAAAATAACAGAAAGCCGTAAACAAGTGAAAGAAGGCAAGGTGAGCATAATAGATGCTGATAATTTATGGAAGTAATTATCACCAATAAGGCAAAGGAAGACCTTGAATTCTGGAAGAAGAGTAGTAATACGCAGATACAACAAAAAACATCAAAACAAATTACTTCTGTAGTGGCATCTCCATTTGAAGGTTTAGGAAAACTCGAACCCCTCAAATATGAATTGGCGGGTACGTGGTCAAGAAGAATTGACAAGGAACATAGACTGGTATATGAGGTAGAGGAAACCCAAATAGTCATTCTATCTTTGAGAGGACACTATTAACAATATCTAACAAGTTAGCGTTTCTTTTTCCCTTTTCGTGCGCCTGCCAATTTTTATGCAGGCAGGGCGTACCTAAACCCGCACTAAAATTTGTCCTGCCCACAATTTTGCCATCCTCCTTTTTATAATACCTTTATGCTCAATTCCTTATGAAAAATTATTCTGCATTTCTGCAACGCTATGTGTTCTGGGTATTGTTTGCGGTTGCTATGGGCTATGGCCCCGTGGCAAAGGGACAAATAGGTATTAAAGGCGGCTTGTTTTCGCCTTATGGCGATATAGGCCAGTATTTTAAAAAGACGCCCTCTTTCGAGGTTTTTCTATTTAATGCCGACGAAGAAAACAGGTATAAAATACGGTTCGGCTACTATTACGCCAATTTGCCTATAAGGATAGACACCGTTCCTATCTATGCCATACAATATCCGTCGGTTACTGTGCTGCCCGGTTTTTTGGTAAACAAAAATTTGACCATGCAGGGGCTCAATTCCGATTTTTCTTACCGTGTGGCTCACATTGGCGAACTCTCCTTATTTGCTGCGGCCGGCCTGTGCATAAGTATCGGCCACATAGAATCGGTAAAGCAGATAGAAACTGTGTATTTAAGTACCACCAACTCAGATACCTGGATAGGAGGTTTCAGGTTGATGGCGTCGCTGGAATACAAGCTCAGCGAATCGTTTGACCTGATAGCCGATGCTTCTTACAATAAAGTAGTGACCACCGACTACGCTACCGACTTCACTCATACAACTTTGTACTTTGGCATCAACTACCGCTTTATCCATGAAGACTAACCTCCTGTTGTTACTCGCGGTTGCAGTTGTTTGCTGCTATGGCGGCTGCAAAAAAGTAGAGCAAGACCCCTACAATTACTACCCCAAAGTACGTACCGATTCGGCGGTTACGCTGCCCGATGGCAGTGTCAGGGTGTACGGTACTGTGCTATCGGCAGGCAATACCGGCATAGTAACGGCCGGTTTCTGCATGGCCGATACCGCCAACCCTAAAATGATGGTGGGGCAAATGCTAACCGATACGCTCACCAACAACACATTTTCAGCGACCTATGCCGCTAAAAACTTTAGCAGCATAAAGCAGTACTACTTCAGGGCGTTTGTGTGCAATGAGAACGGCTATGCTATAGGCGGCGATGTGTCTTTAACCAATGTGTGTTTCGATACCGCTACTATATCCTGCCACCCTACCAAGCAGCATTTATTGCTCAACGGGATATATAAAGAAGATGAGCCGTATTCGCATAGCGAAAAGCTGAGCCAAAGTGCGCAGGAATACAGCGGCTGGGTATGGTCGTCGAGTCATGGCATACGTATTGTGTTTGGCGCGTACCCTACGTCGGGCGTATATAGCATCTCCCCCGACGTTCCGGGAACAAGGCAGGTAACCCTGATGGTAGATGGTAATATGGCAGCCGCCGGTGGCAGCCTGTATGTGGTAGAGCTACAGCCAGATCTGATAGAAGTGACTATCTGCGACGCCAAAGTAAGCCTGAGGTTAGGCTGGTCGAGCAGTTATTCCACATTCACAATGGCTACAAACTTTGTGCTGCAGCGATAAGCGCGTTGTAAAAGCCGCCATCGCAGGCGCGTTATCCTAGGTCAGTTGCTGTTCGGTTATCCACCATCGCGAAAGTCTACGTGCATTTATGGTAGCCAGCCTCTGATACGCTTATAATATGCCTTTATCCTTAGCGTCTTTCCTTAGCCTTGCTTGTCCGGTACTTTTCTTTTTCGATGCTTTAGCATATTGATTATACTCAACGCAGAGATTTATCCAATAGTCAAAATCCTGTTTGGTTTTCATGCCATCTTCATTTACGTATACATAGCCTTTCATTGTTTTTCCGGTGAAGTCCATCATCCTGCAGCCATCGCGCTCCACAACTTCTTCAAAAATTGCCGGATCTAATCGGCACATCATTTCATCTTTTATTACGCCAACGCACATCTTGCCATTGAGCATGTAGCACACGCCGCCAAACATGTGTTTTTCCTCCACATCCGGATATATCGCAATCGCCTCCCGGACTCTGTCATTCAGTTGTTCGTTGTATGCCATGTTGTTTTGGTTATAGTGTGGTTTGTATATGATACACAAGTAAAGGTATGAATATACTGATTTTGGCAATAACTAGCCTAACCGATTGAGAGCGAATACCAATTAGT
>CAZLPE010000142.1:4419-9097 GCA_964561325.1 uncultured Flavipsychrobacter sp. | reverse complement strand
CTTTCTTTTATTTGTGGTCCCACTCGGGCTTGAACCAAGGACCCCCTGATTATGAGTCAGGTGCTCTAACCAACTGAGCTATAGGACCGCGACGTTTTACCGTCAATTGGAGTGCAAATGTAGCGAAGGTTTCGAGAAAAGCAAAAAAATATTTTGAAATTTTAGGCCGCTACCGGAATTGCACCCACTCAAAATTATAAAAATGTGAATAAACAATTATTTATCCACATTTTGCCGGGCGCGCTATGCGTTGTACAAATGGTCGTCTATCTTTAGAAAAATTGTTGCCTATGCCAAACCGTTTAGCGTTGTGTCTGCTTGCTGGTTGTTTGCTTTTTGCGTCGCAAAGCCGCGCTCAGTCCTCGTTTTCGGTTTATCGCTTCATTGCCATAGCGGGTGTGCCGTCGGCGCTTCCGGTATTTGTAGATGGTCTTTTCGATACAGATGCTCCTGTTGTTATTGCCACTACCAATATTGCCTTGAAAAACAAACCTTACGCCCTGTCTACCGCGCCGCGCCTGCGCAAGCCTGTAGCAGTGCAACCCGTGCCGGATACAGCCGAAACCACCGATGTCGCAACGGCAAAAAACGCCGATACTGCGGCGCTAAAAGAAACTGTGAAGGACGATAATACAGACGCCGACCAGCCTGCCGCCGATGAAGATGCGCCCCGCCGACATGCCGATGCTGGCAAACTCATTAACAAGTATGCAGAAATGATCAATCTGCAACCCGCAGAAATCAATAATTATTCGCTCTACAACTTTATAGACGACTGGTATGGCGCACACTACAAATATGGCGGCGCCGACAGGTCGGGTATAGACTGTTCAGCTTTTTCGCAGCGGCTCTACGAGGATATTTATGGCTTAGAGCTCGAGCGCACTGCGCGCCAGCAGCGCCGCAGTTGCGAGCGTATAAAGCAGATGACCGATGCCAAAGAGGGTGACTTGGTGTTTTTTCATGTGCGCAGCTTCCGCATATCGCATGTGGGCGTTTATTTGGCCAATGGCTATTTTGTGCATGCTTCGCGCTCGCAGGGCGTGGTTATCAGCAGCCTAAACAGTCGGTACTGGCGGCGCAGGCTGGCCACATGCGGCCGCATGCCCAAAGAAGAAAAGCAGATGAGCGAGTCGGATTTTCTGCCCTAATACCGCGGCTTATTTTCGTTATTTTTGCTGCGCAGCATCCCCATTATGTTACAAGATGTGTATTTAGGTTTGGCCGGGCGTTACTGCGCCGACGTTGCGCTATGCAACAGGCAGTTTGCTGCGCTGACTGCGGCTTATGGCGGCTCGGGCAGGCGCTACCACACGCTGGCGCACCTGGAAGCCCTTTTTGCCGACCTTACGCCATTTGCCCATCTTGTAGACGATTGGGATACATTATTGTTCACGCTGTTTTACCACGATGCCGTGTACAATACCCTGAAAACCGATAATGAGGAACAAAGCGCTGCGCTGGCGCGCCGCTATATGGCCGAGCTGGGAGCGCCCGAGACAATGATATGCCGGTGCGAGGCGCAGATACTGGCTACCAAGAGCCATGCCGCTGCCGCCGACCCGGACACAAATCTGTTTACCGACGCCGACCTTGCTATCCTGGGGCAGCCATGGGCAGTATATAGCCGGTATGCCGGGCAGATAAGGCGAGAATACAGAATGTATCCCGATCTGCTGTACCGGCCGGGCCGCAAAAAAGTGTTGACGCATTTTCTGGCAATGCCTTACATATACAAGACACCGCAATTTGCCGCCAGATACGAGGCGTCTGCCCGCGCCAACCTGGCCCGCGAGCTGGCCGGCTTGTAGCCCTTAGTATTTACGGTCTATCACATAGTTTACCAGTTCTTCCATCGCCTGTCGGGCGGGGCTGTCGGGGTAGGTGTATAGTAGTTGCAGGGCTTCGTTTTTGTAGTTCATCATGCGGTCGTAGGCATACTCTATACCGCCCGATTTTTGAACCATCGCTATCACCTCGTCTACCTTGCTGCGGTCGGTGCTGTTGTTTTTTACTATATATATTATCTTGCGCTTGGTAGCGGTATCGGCATTTTGCAGGCAGTATATAAGGGGCAGGGTCATTTTCTTTTCCTTAATATCTATGCCCGTAGGTTTGCCTATATTGTCTTGTCCGTAGTCGAAAAGGTCGTCTTTTATCTGAAAGGCAATACCTACTTTTTCGCCAAACAGTCTGAATTTTTCGGCCACAGCGTCGTCTGATGTAGTAGAGTAGGCGCCAGCCGAACAGGCCGACGACAGCAGCGATGCGGTTTTGGCGCGAATGATATCGAAGTACACCTGCTCGTCTATATCCAGTTTGCGTGCTTTCTCCATTTGCAGCAGTTCGCCCTCGGCCATTTCTTTTACCGCGCGCGATGTTATTTGTAGTATTTTATAGTCGCCATTATCTATAGATAGCAGCAAGCCCTTGCTCAGCAGGTAGTCGCCTACCAGCACTGCAATTTTGTTTTTCCATAAAGCATTGATAGAAAAGAAATTGCGGCGTTTCATAGAGTTGTCTACCACATCGTCGTGCACCAGTGTGGCAGTATGCAATAGTTCTATGAGCGATGCCGCCCTGTAAGATGCATCATTTATTTCGCCCGCTATTTTGGCCGACAGAAATACAAACATTGGTCGCATCTGCTTACCTTTGCGGCGGATAATAAACCGCATTATACGGTCCAACAATTGATTGGAACTCTTAACGCTCTCTGAAAACTTTTTTTCAAATTGCAATAATTCCTGACCTATTACTTTGTTTACAAGTTGCATTCAATGATACTGTGATGGTATAAAATGTAAAAGTCCGAAATTAGAATTGTATAAACGTTGTTTTTTTACCGGGGGGCCTATATACGCACAATAATTTGGTAAAATGGAGGTTATTTTCATTTTATCGTTTGCTTTTTGTTGCGTTCGTGTCTATCTTTACCAACGTATTTATATAATTTGCATAAATATAAAATATTAAACGCCAATACAATGTTCTATAAAAAGTACTTTTTACTCACTTGCTTGTCTGTGCTAATGGCCGCCGGCCTGAAGGCGCAGGAGAGCCAGCCGCAGCAGACTGGGACGGACACTACAAAACGCCCGGCTATGCAATGGTCTAACCGCGACATGACCTACCGGAGTAAAAACTACGATGTGCTTGATTCGGCTTACTATCCTAAGTTTCGCCGTAAGCAATTCAAAAAATACTTAGATCATCAGGAGATTTTTCCGCCAAAGCCCCGCAATATGTGGGAGGCCGGTTTGGGCTTCGGGTTGTATAATGTAGTAGGCAATGTGCCTACAGTAATGCTTTGGGACAAAGGCGGCGGCGGTTTTCACGTACATGTGCGCAAGTCGCTGGGGTATGTTTTTTCTGCCCGCTTACAATACATTTATGGCGTCGGCGTCAATCTCGATCGTCAGTCTACCACAGGTTTTGGCGCGCCCTATACCCAGTTTGGCTATGTGCCCGGCTACTACGATCCGTCTGTTGGTCAGCCTACGCCGGTATATCGGGCTACGCGCATGGAGTCGTCGCAACTCAACCTCGATCTGATGCTCAATGCGTACAATATCAATTTTCATCAGGCGCGAAATCAGTTTTCTGTATTTGCCTACTTTGGCTTTGGCGCACTGGGCTACAAAACCCGCGTAAACGCGCTAGATGGTAAGTATACGCCCTACAACTTTGGCGCTATAGTAAGCAACCCCAACGACAAGAACTCGAAGATCAGGAAAGACCTGCAGAGTAAAATGGACAAAACTTACGAAACGGCAGCCGAAACCAACAAAGGAGCCACCATACTGGATAAGAAAACGCTCGACTTTGCGCCCAGCATAGGTCTTGGGTTTCAGTACAAAATAAACAAGCAGTTCAACTTCCAGATAGAAGACCGCTATACCTTCCCTACCGACGGCTATCTGGACGGTACTATTTTTGGCAAAAATCTTGGCGACAATGCCGCTGCCACAGGCCGTACCAGCGATGCGATAAACTACTTCTCGCTGGGTATCAACTACAATGTGAAGTACAAGAAAAAATCTGTTGAGCCGCTATACTGGATCAACCCGCTGGATCATGCATATAGCGAAATGTCTTATCCGCGCCACATGATACTGCCCAACCCTGTGCTGCCCGACGAAGACCTGGACGGTATAACAGATCAGTTTGACAAATGCCCCAAAACGCCTAAAGGCGTGGCCGTAGACGCGCATGGCTGTCCGCTGGATGCCGATGGCGACGGCGTGCCCGACTATAAAGACAAACAGCTGATAACCCCAACCGAGTGCCAGCCTGTAGATGCCGACGGCGTAGGCCATTGCCCATGCCCCGACGACTGTCTGGATAAGATGGGCGGTCGCGACCCACGCGGCGGTAAATGCGGCTCTATAGAACCCGGCACGCTTATGTTTACCGGAGGCTCTATGCAAATAAGCAATGGCATGAAGGTAAAACTGTCTAACCTTGCCAGCCAGATGTCGGCGAGCCCTACCTGCAAGGTGGTGATAATAGGCGGCGGCAGCGGCAGCAAGCAAAAAGAGCAACACTCGTGGGAGCACGTAAACGCTATTATTGAGTATATGAGCGAAAGCAACAACATAAGCCGCGATCGCTTTATATTTAAGTATGGCGAGGCCGGCGATGAAAACATAGTAACCTTCAGAACCGCCAATGCCGA
>CAZLPE010000142.1:0-4319 GCA_964561325.1 uncultured Flavipsychrobacter sp. | reverse complement strand
CGTTGCTGCTTCACAACCCATTACGCTTAACAAGGGAATAGATATTTAGTTATCTTTATCCTTTCATTCAGCTAAACATTATTATGGCTATAATCTTCGGTGATAAAATACGCTTATTAGGGGCTATTGCGGCGCTTTCTGCTCAGGTGTTTGCAGGCGCGGCTATTGCACAGCAAAAAAATCCATTCGATCTGCCCGCTACCATACCTGCTCCGGATTGGGTAAAACAAACCGACTGGAACAAACCTAATGTGTATGTTATAGACTCGCTGATTACCGTATATAAAGCAACCCACAAGGCCGAAGAGCGCCGTGAAAAAACTACGCCAGACCTGGCCGGCGAGCGCGACGAATGGAACGAAGACCCCTACATAGGGGCGTACATACGGTGGCGCAACAAAATAGCGCCCTTCATACAGCCCGACGGCAGCGTGGCTTACGACGACCAATACCATAAAAACGAACTAAAGAAATCGCTGGAGCTACAAGGTAAAAAAAAAGCGCTCGGCGGCCTGCAGCGCACCACCGCCGCCGCAAACTGGACCGTTCTCGGCCCAACGCAAACCTACAGCGCGGGCAGCGCAAACCTTAGAAACTACCAGACAAATGTGTATTGCATGGCCATTGCGCCATCTAACCCGTCGGTACTTTATGCGGCAACAGAGCCGGGCTCGTTTTTCCGGTCTGCCGACAGGGGGCTGACATGGACGTCGGTAAGCGATACGCTATATAGCTGCGGTTCAAAGTCGATAGCGGTAGATCCGTTTAATGAAAATATTGTATATACCTACGATGGCACAGCCAATGTACTGCTCAAGACCACCACTGGCGGCGCAGGCTGGTCTATACTGGGCTCGTATACCTACGGCGGCGGCAACGCCATAGGCATCAACCGCAATACTGGCCGCATACTGGTAACGGGCGGCACATCCATATACTACAGCGATAATGGCGGCGCTACCTGGGCCATGGCGGCGGGCAGTACCGTTACCGGCACGCTCTACGATCTTGTTATCAACCCCACCGGCACAGATACCGTTTATGCAGTTGGGTCTGTTACCGGAAACCTCATTACATTGCTCCGCTCTACCGACGGCGGAACCACTTTCAGCAACGTAACCGGCGCTATGACCGGCGAAAACACTTCTGGCGCCCGGCTGGGCGTTACTGTTGCCAATACCAACTATGTGTATTGCGTAAACATAGGGTCTACATCGCCGCCCAAGGTAATGCGCAGTACCGACCGCGCAGCTACATGGGCAGTAACGGTAGCCTCTACTACCACAGGGCTTACGGGCGGCTCGTCTACCACAGGGCTTGCCATGTCGAACGGGCAAGGGTATTACGACCTCGCCATTATGGTGTCGCCGGCCAATGCCAATCATGTAATAGTGGGCACCACCACCACCTACAAATCTACAGACGGCGGTTTCAACTTCGGACCGCTGGGCGGCTATTCGGGTTCGTTTGGTCTGCACCCCGACCTGCAATGCGCCACGGCGCTGGGCGCCGACGCCTATCTGGCAACAGATGGCGGCGTAAATTATTCAACAGATTTTTTTACCAGCACCGCCAACTGGACCGTGCGCAACAACGGACTACGTAGCGCCGACTACTGGGGCTTCGGGCAAGGTTGGGATGAAGATATAGTGGTGGGCGGCCGCTATCACAACGGCAATGCAGCTATAAGCGAAGGCTACGGCGGCGGCAAAGCGCTGTCGCTGGGCGGCGGCGAAGACGCCACCGGCCATGTATATCATGGGCAGTCGCGCACTGCGGGTTTTCGCGATATTGGGTCGCTGGTACTGCCGGCTACTATGAGCAGCCCGGTGCAGTATGGCGCGCCCAATGTGCCCAACACTATGTGGCCGCAAGACAACTACTATGGTCAGTTTTCGAGCGAGCTGGTAATAGATCCCCGCTATTCCAATACCTTCTACCTGGGCAAAGACAGTCTGTTGTGGAAGTCGGGCAATAGCGGCGCATCGTATACCGCACTTCATAATTTTGGCAACAACAATAAGGTGTGGCGTTTCGAGATTTGCCGCAGCAATCCGCGCATCATGTATGTGTGCGCCACCAACGGCCTATACAAAACCACAGATGCCGGAGCCACATGGACGCAGCTAACACTGCCTGTAGCCTGGACCTACTACAACACAGACGTAGCTGTAAATCCGCTGCGCGACAACGAGGTGTATTACTGTATGGCCAATGCCGCCGCAGGCAACAAGGTGTTTAGATCTATGGACGGCGGAGCTACCTGGACCAACATTACCGGCGCTACACTGAATGGTAAGCGCATAGCGTTTTTACAGTTTCACGGCGGTACAAACAGCGGCATTTATGCGGTAAGCAATACGCGCCCATCTAAAGTATATTACCGCGACAGCTCTATGACCGACTGGACCGATTTTAGCGCAGGGCTGCCCACTGGGCTCGAAGCCCGCGTAGGCGCACTGATCTTTTATCGCGACAGCAAGATAAGGCTGGGCGGCAACTGCAGCATATGGGAGTCGCCGCTATACGCGGTGGGCGCGCCGGTGGCGCAACCCATGGCCGACAAAAAATATGTAGGCTGCGCCCGCGATACGGTAAAATTTTTCGACTACTCTATGAACGACTATGCAGGCGCTACGCGCACATGGTCGTTTCCGGGAGCGGCATGGGTGAGCAGCACCACAGCCGCTGCGCCAAAGGTGGTTTATCCGGGGCCGGGCAGCTACAGTGTAAGCCTTACAGTTACTAATGGACTCGCGCAAACGCACACCCGCACCATAGACAGTATGATAGTGGTGGCCGACGACCATTGCGCGCCCGACACCGTAGCCGGCAAATGCATACAGCTCAACCGCACCAACCAAACCGTAAATCTGGGCGTTGCCAATATCAACAGTAACAACTTCTCTATATCGTGCTGGATTCAGCCCAAAGGATTGCAGAGCAGCTTCTCGCAAATAGTGTCGCACGATGTGTACCCCGGCGGCGGCGGTTATGGCTTTGGCTTCGGGTTTAAGTTCAACGGCTATACGCCCAACCTCATATTGTGCTATACCGACAGCACCGTAAACTATTCCAACTCCAGCAGCCTTGTGTGCGACAGTACGCAATGGAACTTTGTAGTACTTACCTACAGTCCTACTGGTGTTACTTTGTACCTGAACGGCATAGGCGAAAAAGTAAATAGCCTGTCGCCAATGCCGGTGATCGATCTGTCGCAGTCGCCCTTCGTGCTCAACCTCGACAACCATCAGGGGCAGGGCTCTAAATACGATGGTAAAATAGATGAGGTGAAGTTTTACAACTACGCCCTTAGCCAAACGGAAGTGCGCGAGAAAATGCACCTCATCACCGATCCGTTTGCCGAAACGGGATTGATAAAGTACTACCAGTTCAATCAATACGACCCGCAAAGCGGCAATGTGTACGATGTGCGCGACAACTTTAGCGCCCCCGTGCCTGCCGCCAACATTGTTACCTCTACGGCGCCTGTGAGCACAGGCCGGGTATACAGAAATACGGCGGTTAGCGCAGCAGGCCTCAACAGCTTTCCTGCGGCCGATGTAAATGCCTACCTGCCTACAGGCGGCGTTTACCCCGACGGCGAAGTGGTGGCGTTTCACCTGCTGAGCAATCCCGACACCCGACCCGATACCCGACCCAATGTGAAAGGCTACTTTATTGTAAACAACTATGGTAATAACTCCACTTTTACACAGCCCGATAGTATATCGCTGGGCCGGCTGAACATCAGTAGCTCTGTATACCGCCCTGGTTCGTTCCGTCTGTTCAGGCGCAACACCGGCGATTTTGGCAACACCTGGAGCGCAGAGCTGGACAGCGCAGCGCGCTTTAGCTACCTGCCCGCCAACAGCAAGCTCACCTTTACTGCCAACAACCACATTACCCGGTTCAACAGTCAGTATATTATAGTAAACAACGACACCACTACCCACAGCGTTATCAATAGTGTCAATGAACCGCTCTCTGAGCGTTGGTCTGTGTCCGACCTTTACCCAAACCCTGCCAAAGAGTGGTTTAGAGTAAACATACACATGCCCGGCACACAAACGGCCAATGTATCGTTTACCATTACTGATATTGCCGGCGCTACGGTTACCGCCCTTACCCAGCAGCTGACCGGTAAAGAAAACACCGTAATGATACCGCTGCCCGAACTGGCGCCCGGTATATACCTCGTTACCATAGCGCCGCCCACCGGCCCGGCCGAAGTAAGGAAACTGATAATAGATTTATACTAAAAATGGTATAACAAAGCGGGGCTGTCTCAAAAAGACAGCCCCGCTTTGTTGCTTTTG
>CAZLPE010000141.1:4036-9238 GCA_964561325.1 uncultured Flavipsychrobacter sp. | reverse complement strand
ACCAGATTTTGAGTCTGGCGCGTCTACCGATTCCGCCATCCGGGCGTTTTGGTTTCAGTGTTTTGGTGAGGCAATTTTAGCTGAGTATCTACAAACCGTCTCGCGACTATCTACTATTTACTAACTACTATCTACTCACCACTTAAAAACCTATCGGGCTGCAAAGTTATGTATTCTTTCCCGAATTCGCAACAAGTATTTTTTACGAAAATACTGATCTTTTATTTTTAGCAGTTGCGCTTCATCGGTGGCGCCATGCTCGTACTGGTTTATCAGGTGGTCGGTGGCGGCTTGCCATAGCTCCAGCTGCTCGTTTAGGCTGTTGTTGGCCATTTGGCGCGCATCATCGTCGGCAGGGTTCAGTTCGTAGTCGCTTATGGCCTCGTTAATGTCCATCATCTCCATCAAAAAACCGGGAGGCAGCGCATATTTTTCGTCATCCGTCAGCAGGCCGGCTGTTTTCAGCATGTAGGCCATGGTGGCGTCGGCATCGCGCAGGGTTTTGTAGGCGTCGTTGTTCAGCGCGGCCATGCGCACAGCATCGTTTAGCCCGTCGCCGCCGCCCTGGGCATAGCGGTCGGGGTGGTGTTGTCTGCTCAGTTCGTAATACCGCGCCTTTACCGCTGCCAGATCGGGCCTGAAAGTGGGGGCTATACCGTATAGTTCAAAGTAGTTGGTCATGTAATACAGGTTGTGTGCGTTATCTTTGCACAAACTTACTAAAGATGATTCGCATAGGGTTGATAAGAGAACGGAAAAAACTGCCCGACGAGCGCGTGGCCTTTACCCCAAAGCAATGCGCCTACCTGACGGCTCACTACCCCGACCTGCAAATAGTAGTAGAACCCTCGCCCACCCGCTGTTTCAGCGACGACCAATACGCCGCCGAAGGCATAACCCTCACTACCGACCTTGCCGACTGCGACATACTGATGGGCATAAAAGAGCAACCCGGCGAATACCTGATACCCGACAAAACTTATTTCTTTTTTTCGCACACCAAGAAAAAACAGTCCTACAACCAACCCCTCATGCATGCGCTCATTGATAAGCGCATTCGCATGATAGACTACGAATGCCTCACCTATGCCGACGAGCAACGCATATTGGGTTTTGGACTGTATGCCGGCATAGTAGGCGCACACAACGGCTTTAAAACCTATGGGCACAAATTCGGATTGTATCACCTGCCCGCCGCCCATGCGGTAGGTAGCTACAAAGAGCTTATAGCAGCCTACCAGCACCTGAAATTACCTAATATAAAAATAGTTCTCACCGGCTCGGGCAAGGTGGCGTCGGGCGCACTCGATGTGCTTACCCAGCTGGATATAGAGGCCGTAGAGCCTGCCGACTTCCTGACGCACGAATATGAGTATCCGGTATTTACGCACCTAAAGGGCGCTAATCTGTATGCCCGTAAAGACAACGATCTGTTTCACCGCGACGATTTTCATGCGCATCCCGAAGCTTACAAATGCTTGTTTTCTAAGTATGTAAACCAGGCCGATGTGCTGATGAACGGCATATACTGGGAGCAGCGTATTGCGCGCCTGTTTAGCAAGGAGGACATTAAGCGCAACGACTGGCGACTGAGCGTAATAGCCGATATAACCTGCGATGTAGATGGATCTGTGCCTATCAACTTAGGGTCGAGCACTATAGCCAACCCCGTATATGGTATAGACCGCGCCACACAACAACAAACAGCGCCCTACCAAAACACCAAAGAAACTATAGATGTGATGGCGGTAGACAATCTGCCCAACGAGTTGCCTTGCGATGCATCGGAGTACTTCGGGCTGCACATAGAAAAATATATACTACCCGAAATACTAAAACCCGAAAGCGACATACTGAAACGCGCCACCATATGCAACAACGGCCGCCTCACTAAAAAATATGAATACCTGAGCGACTATGCGTACAGGTAGATGATTTAAAATAAACAAACTGTACTTTAATAGGAGACAAAACCTACTACTGGTTAATCCTCATCAGTAACAAAACACCAATGAACAACCGCCAGTTATTTCAGCAATACGTAGCCCAAACATCGCCCGCGCCTATAGCGCTGGATGTAGTTCGCGCCAACGGCAACTACCTCTACACCGCCGACGGTCGTAGCTACCTCGACCTCATAGGCGGTATCAGCGTGTGCAATGTTGGGCATTGCCATCCGGCGGTGGTGGCGGCTATACAGCAGCAGGCGGCTACCTACCTGCACGTAATGGTGTATGGCGAGCTGGTGCAAAGCCCCCAGATACAGTATGCCCAGGCGCTGGCTGCCCACCTGCCCGCTCACCTCAACTGCGTATACTTTACCAATTCGGGAGCAGAAGCCACGGAGGGAGCTATAAAGCTGGCGCGCCGCGCTACCGGTCGCACAGATATTATATCTTGCAACAATAGCTACCATGGCGCAACGCTTGGCGCCCTAAGCGTAATGGGCGACGAATACTGGCGCAATGCCTTTAGGCCGCTGATGCCGGGCGTATGGCGTTGCAACTACAACAGCGAAGAACTGATAGCAAGCATAAATGAGCATACTGCCTGCGTAATAATAGAAACCATACAAGCCGAAGCCGGCATTATAGAACCCAGCATAGACTGGTTGCGCCGCCTGCGAAACCGCTGCACAGAAGCCGGGGCATTGCTGATATTTGATGAAATACAATGCGGCTTTGGCCGAACGGGCAAGCTATGGGGTTTTCAGCATTATGGCGTTGAGCCCGACGTAGTGTTGTTGGGCAAAGCGCTGGGCGGCGGTATGCCGCTGGGCGCCTTTGTGGCCAGCCGCCAGCTCATGCAGCTGTTCACCCACGGGCCGGTATTGGGGCATATCACCACCTTTGGCGGACATCCCGTTAGTTGCGCCGCCGGACTTGCCGGCCTGCAAGCGCTACTCGATGAAAACCTGATAGCGCAAGTAGCCGAGAAAGAAGCCCTCTTCCATACCCTGCTCATGCACCCTGCTATAAAAGCAGTGCGTAGCAAGGGCCTGCTGCTGGCCATAGAGCTGGAAAACAGCGAAGCGGTACTGGCGGCTTTAAGCAAATGTCTGGAGCAAGGTCTGTTTTCCGACTGGTTTTTGTTTGCCCCCCACTGCATACGCATTGCGCCGCCGCTCACCATCAGCCATGCTGAAATTGAGCATGCGTGCGATGTGTTGATGGGGTGCTTGTAACCAAAAACAACCTAATTTCGCCGTACAATCAACTCAGCTTGTCGAAGGTAATCAATATATTAGCTATAGAGTCGTCGTGCGACGAAACCAGCGCTGCGGTAGTGAGCAATGGCCGGGTGCTAAGCAACCACATTGCCACCCAAAAAGTACACGAACGCTATGGCGGCGTGGTGCCAGAGCTGGCATCGAGGGCGCATATGCAAAACATTGTGCCGGTGGTAGATGCAGCCCTGAAAGATGCTCAACTTACCAAAAAAGATATTACGGCCGTTGCCTTTACGCAGTCGCCCGGGCTGCTGGGGTCGCTGCTGGTAGGGGCATGTTTTGCCAAGGGCTTTGCTCAAGCGCTGCAGGTTCCGCTCATAGCCGTGCACCATATGCAGGCCCATGTGCTGGCGCACTTTATAGAGCAGCAGCCGGAGTTTCCGTTTCTGTGCCTTACCGTATCTGGCGGACATACGCAAATTGTGCTGTGCCGCAGCCATCTGGATATGGAGGTACTGGGCGAAACCATAGACGATGCCGCAGGCGAGGCTTTTGATAAAGTAGCCAAGATGCTGGGCCTACCCTATCCCGGCGGACCGCTGGTAGATAAATATGCCGCGCTGGGCGACCCGCTGCGCTTTAAGTTTCCGCTCAGCGAAATGAAAGATTATCAGTTTAGCTTCAGCGGACTGAAAACATCGGTACTGTATTTTATGCAGGCGCAAAAAAAGATCGACCCCGATTTTGTTGCTAATAACCTCAACGATATTTGCGCATCGGTGCAGCATACCATCATCCGCATGCTGATGAACAAACTAACTAAGGCGGCCAAAGATCTGAATATAAAACATATAGGCATAGCCGGCGGCGTATCGGCCAACAGCGGACTGCGCAAAGCCATTATTGAGGCTGGCGTAAAACATGGCTGGCATACCTACATACCCCGCTTTGAGTATTGCACAGACAATGCCGCTATGATAGGCATAACCGGCTATTACAAATACTTGCAGGGCACATTTACCGATCTGTCGGTAGCGCCCAGCCCAAGAGCCGCCTGGTAATGAGCAACGGTTATTTCAGGTTCAAAGAGTTTACGGTGCAGCAAGACCGCTGCGCCATGAAAATCACCACCGACGCCTGCCTGCTGGGCGCCTGGACGCCCCTACCCGCTACCGCCGGAACGTTACTCGATATTGGCGCAGGCACGGGTCTACTGGCCCTTATGGCGGCGCAACGCAACCTGTCGTTGCAGATAGACGCTATAGAAATGGATACCGAAGCCGCCGGGCAAGCCGCAGAAAACGTATCGGCGGCGCCATGGGCCGGACGTATTACTGTACTCGAGGGCGATGTATGCACCTACAATGTCAACAAAAAATATGATGTAATAATAACTAACCCGCCTTTTTTCAACAGTAGTCTGTTGGGGCCCGACAGCAGGCGAAACGCAGCAAGGCATACGCATTCGCTTTCATATACTGCATTGTTGCAGGTGGTAGCAACATACTTATCGCCCGGCGGTTACCTATCTATATTGTTGCCCGCTACCGAATTTGCCACATGGCAGCAGCTTGCATTACAAAATGGTTGGCATAATGTTGGTCAGCTCGATATTTGCCACCGACCAGACTCCACACCTAAACGAATTATAGGGTTGTTTAGCCGACAAAACAGCATCATCACCTCACAAGAAAAACTATATATATACACCGCAAACAACCAGTACAGCGAGGCATTTACTCATCTTCTTCGTCCGTATTATCTTGCTCTTTAGCTGGCTCATCATATGCCGGGTTGCGCACATCGTTCACATTTGGTCTTTTAGTTCGCACCTGCATTGGCGCAGGTTCAGCCGCATCAACCGGTTCTTCGTAGCCGGGGTTAGGTATTTCGTTGAGGTCTACCGTAGCTTCTTTTCTCTTGAACATAAAAAACAGGCATATCATAGCCCACGCCACCCAAAACAAGTAAACACCGGTATGGAAACGCCACCCCAACAAGTGGTGCGAAAAATCGTTGGTAAAATCGAGATA
>CAZLPE010000141.1:2744-3936 GCA_964561325.1 uncultured Flavipsychrobacter sp. | reverse complement strand
ACTGTTTTTGTAGTTTTCTTTTTAGCATTTTTTTTGCCTGGCGTTACCGGCTTTTCCACCGGCTTGGGTTTCACCTTTATATATACCAGTTTTATATTGCTTTTATCGGTAGTGCGCTCATCTATCTCAAAGCGGTCGGTGCTTTTTATAAGCAGTCCCAGTTTTTTAAACCCATAGTTACGCGCGTCAAAGTCGGGTTCTTTTTTCAGCATCATAGAGCCCACATCGCCCAGAAATGCCCAGCCCGAATCGTCGGCAATATCGCTTATGCTCGACGATATCAGTTGAATGGTATTTTCATCCAGTCGCTTAATGATATTGGCTGCCGGCGCAGTCTCCTCTTTCTTATCCTCTTCTTTAGCCACAGGTTTTGCAGCCTCGCCAAGAATCTCTATGTAAATAAATTTGTCGCAAGCGGCTATAAATGGCGACGGTGTTTTTTTCTGACCCATACCTATCACCTTCACACCTGCCTCGCGCAGGCGTAGCGCCAGCCGCGTAAAATCGCTGTCGCTCGATATGATGCAGAAACCGTCTACCCTACCGGTATACAGTATATCCATAGCGTCTATAATCATGGCCGAGTCGGTAGCGTTTTTGCCTGTGGTGTAGCTATACTGTTGTATGGGCGTAATAGCGTTTTCCAGCAGCACACTTTTCCAGCCAGCTACAGTAGGCTTGGTCCAGTCGCCATATATACGCTTAAAGGTAGGCGTACCATACTTGGCTATTTCCTCCATCATCCCCTTTACATTGGCATAAGGCACATTGTCGGCGTCTATCAGCACGGCAAACTTTAGTTCGGCAGTATTCTGCATGGGCATTCTATTGTGCCGCAAAGGTAGGTTGTTGGGTTAGAATAGTTTGTTATAATGTTTGTGTTGTATCATTGAGGTCCTCATCCTTCCTACCCATATATTTGTATAGAACTATAGAGACTCAGAACATAAGTGAGCTTTATAACTAAATCCTCGGCTATGAAAACGATATTTTTCTCCATTTTGTGCATTATATATTCTGTATGTAGCCTTGCCCAAATAATTACTACAATAGCAGGAACGGGTGTCCAAGGCTATTCCGGAGATGGTGCGTCAGCTATATTTTGCGAATTATATTATCCGGTTAACTGTAGTATCGATAAAAATGGAGTACTATATATAGTTGATGGAGGTAACAATAGAATTCGCAAAAT
>CAZLPE010000141.1:0-2644 GCA_964561325.1 uncultured Flavipsychrobacter sp. | reverse complement strand
ATAGCGGGTACGGGTGTAGCAGGATATAGTGGAGACGGGGGAGCTGCAACTGCTGCGAAAATAGATATCCCAATACGTGTAGTATTGGATAAATCCGGTAATTTATATTTTACGGATTTCTCGCAGCATGTCAGAAAAATTGACAAATATGGTATCATTTCCACGATTGCCGGAACGGGGTTTATAGGGTTTTATGGTGACGGTGGGCATGCCACTAATGCACAGTTAAATGGACCTGCAGGGATTTCGGTAGATGCGTTTGGTAATATATACGTTGCAGATAGTTACAACGAAAGAATACGCAAAATTAACACTTCGGGTATTATTACTACTGTGGCTGGTACCGGTGTCCGGAGGCATACCGGTGATGGCGGTCCGGCAACGACCGCTGACTTAAACGCTCCAAATGGCGTGGTAATAGACAACGATGGCAACTTGGTTTTAACAGAATACGGTGGCAATACCGTACGGAAAATAATCTACAACTTGGCCGTGGAGAAAGGCGTAAATACGACAGATGTACAGGTTTACCCCGACCCTGCAACTTCTGTTATATATTTCGAGCTCCCTAATCAAGAAAGGGCAACAATGAGACTATTTGACATTACTGGGCGGATAATAACCCAACAGGAACTGATAGGGAATAAAACCAGCGTAAACGTAAAAAACTATACACCAGGCATTTACATTTACAAAATCACAACAAGCGAAGGTACCCAATCAGGTAAGGTAATTATTGAGTAAATACACTATTATGCGTTGGCTCATTCATAAGTCTACATACTAACGGCATCTATTAACCTTTCTTCGCTCGGGAGGCATACCACAAAACAAAACTCCGCCACCCAATACAGGCGGCGGAGCATAAAATATCACTATAGCAATACCTATTGCATAGACTTCGCATCTTTCAAAAACTGCTCAAGGCCTATGTCGGTAAGCGGGTGTTTCAGCAAGCCAAGGATTGATGATAACGGACTGGTGCACACATCGGCTCCTGCCTCTGCACAACGCACTATGTGTAGCGGGTTGCGGATAGACGCTGCAAGCACTTCGGTCATAAAGCCTTGTGCATTATATACATTTACTATTTGCTCTATCAGTTGCACACCATCCCAGCTACTGTCGTCTATACGACCAATAAACGGAGATACATAAGTGGCGCCCGCTTTTGCAGCCAATATAGCTTGTCCGGCAGAAAACACCAATGTACAGTTTGTGCGGATATCGTTGTCGGTAAACCATTTGATGGCCTTTATACCGTCTTTAATCATGGGCACCTTAACAACAATATTTTTATGTATAGCTGCCAGTTTCTTACCCTCTTCTACAATATCCTCAAAGGTTACGCCCAGCACTTCAGCGCTCACAGGGCCGTCTACCATTTCGCATATGGTCAGGTAGTGCTGCATTACGGCATCGTGCCCTTTTATACCTTCCTTAGCCATAAGCGAAGGATTGGTAGTTACGCCATCCAATATACCGAGGTCGTTGGCTTCCTTAATCTGCGCCAGATTGGCCGTGTCTATAAAAAATTTCATACTATGAATTGTTTGCAGCAGCAAAGTTACTTAAAAGTTTAGGTGCAGACGGCAATACAAAGCAAAAAGTTTTAAACAGTGTTGCCGCCAAATAGTGAATAACCTATCATCAACGCCTACTTTTCTGCTATATGCAAACAACATTTAAACAATCTTCAATAGTCTGTTAACCTGCGCCCCCTTGCTGCGGCACAAGCAACGTGGGCTCATATACCGTTCTATATATCGGGTATTGAGTAGCGCCTGCAACACCAAATTTGCATTAAACGGTTGCCAACTTTCAAGCGGGGCAATTACAGTATAATGCCAAAATTAACCTGAGTAAAGTGTTTTGAGCTATTATAGTTGTAGTTTGTGCTATTGGAGTTGATGTAGCCCAACCCTACATACCAGCTATATTCCCTTAAATCATCTATCGATCTCATATACTTCAGCTCTATAGCATTTCTACCAAACGTAGACACCTCGGCCATAATATTGCTGTACCTAAACCGAAATTTCGCATATTTAGCATAATCGTCCTGATTGAAATAGGAGATAGATAAAAAGCAATAGGTCAATCCTGCATCCATGTCATTATTTATCTTGTACACTGCAGCGCCCGCCGCCTCGTAGGTGAAAACAAATGCGTTTTTGCCTGTCTTTATATCGCTCACGCCAGTATAAGATTCTGTCCTGCTTTCTCTGCAATACCCAAAATCAAGCGTTTCCTGAAAACCAATTTTTAATTTCTTGTCAGATTCATCGGCCCAAAAATAGTTGCTCAACATACTCTCCTGAAAATGAAACATAGTGTACAGACCAGACAAAGTTTGGTTACTACTTGATGGAGATGCCGTTTTAGGGGTACGCCCATTAGATTGATACCCAACAGACACATTCATATCGAACAGCCCCATATAACCAGATGGTCGGCTACGATCGATTAAAAAATTTTTGACACTGTCCTTTTTCTGAGCAACAGCTGCATTTATCCATAACATGCCTACTAACAGTAAAGTGTACTTCATAAAACATCGGATTTTAAAAATGTGTGATTACCGATGCATGGCTCCTTTACCGTATACCGACTAGACAAAAGTATTTGCTTTTCATTGCCAGTT
>CAZLPE010000140.1:0-9422 GCA_964561325.1 uncultured Flavipsychrobacter sp. | reverse complement strand
TAACCGTGAAAAACCCCATATTTCCCCTCAAAAACTATACTATATTACTACCAAAAATAAACCGACAACAACCATCCCAAACACAACAAAACCCGCCGTTTGGCGGGTTTTATAAATAAAAACGGAAACGATCTACCGCTCAAACTTCAATCGCATACCTCTCACGCTATCGTTAATCATACCGTTTTGGTAGGCTATGGCGCCGTTGATGATGGTGGCTTCTATTGTGGCGGGGAAGGTGTGGCCTTCGAAGGGCGACCAGCCGCATTTGTATAGTATGTTGTCTTTGGTTACTTTGTAGGGTGCGTTGGTGTTCACCAGTACCAGGTCGGCATAGTAGCCTTCTCTTATATAGCCACGCTGGGCTATCTGGAAGCATTGGGCCGGGGCATGGCACATTTTTTCTACTACTTTCTCTATGGTTATGCGGCCTTGCTGAACATATTGCAGCATCAGCTGCAGGGAGTGCTGCACTAGCGGCACGCCCGAAGGGGCTTGTTGGTAAGGCTGTGCTTTTTCGGCCCAGGTATGCGGGGCGTGGTCGGTGGCTATTATGTCCAGTCGGTCATCCAGCAGGGCTTTCCAGAGAGCTTCCTTGTTTTCGGCGGCTTTTATGGCGGGGTTGCATTTTATCAGGTTGCCATATTGCGCATAGTCGTCGGCGGTAAAGTGCAGGTGATGCACGCACACCTCGGAGGTGATGCGCTTGTCTGCCAGCGGAAACATATTGGTAAACAACCGCAGCTCGCGCTCGGTGCTTATGTGGAGTATGTGCAGGCGGGTGTTGTGCTTCATGGCCAGCTGCACCGCCGTAAACGAGCTTTCGAAACAGGCGTCTACATCGCGTATCAGCGGATGGTAAGAGGCGTTGTCTGCATCGGGATATTTGGCTTTGTTGGCTTTTATCACATTCTCATCTTCGCAGTGGGTAGCTATCAGCAGTTCCGATTCTGCAAATATGCGCGACAGCGTCAGGTAGTTGTCTACCAGCATATCGCCCGTGCTGGAGCCCATAAATATCTTTACGCCGCACACATCTTGTTTTTTGTCGTTGGTGCGCAACACTTCGTCGGCATTGTTGTTGGCCACGCCCATAAAAAACGAATAGTTGGCTACAGATGTAGCCGCAGCAATATCGTATTTCTGCTCCAGTATCTCTTGCGTCAGCGCGGGAGGGTTGGTGTTGGGCATTTCCATAAACGAAGTAACGCCGCCGGCCACAGCCGCCGCCGCTTCAGTGCCTATGGTGGCTTTGTGGGTCAGTCCGGGCTCGCGAAAGTGCACCTGATCGTCTATCGCGCCGGGCAGCAGGTGCAGCCCTTCGGCGTTAATCTCTTTCCACCCCGGCTGGGCGGTAATGCTGTCCTCTATGCGCTCTATCAGTCCATTGCGGAGCAACACATCTTTTACTTTACTGCTGCCTTCGTTTACAACAGTGGCATTTTTTATAAGTATCGGGAACATATTGTTATTTTGACCTCGGCTAAACGCTTGGGAAGTTTTGTTAGTTTTGCAAATCTACCAAATACACATCTGCTAAACTTACTTTATGCTTAAAAAAGCGCTTTCTTTCGCTGTCGTTACATTAAGTATCGCCACTGGTCGTGCCCAAACAACATTCCTGCCATTAGGGTCGGAAGACTACCGGACGCTCGACCGACTGGAAACGCTGTCGGGCAGGCTATGCGATAGTCTGGTAAGCGGAGACAAACCGGAGTCGAGAAGGAATGCGGTGCATTTTCTGGAACACCTGAAAAACAAAACTACCTTCTGCACAGATCCGTCGGTAGTAGTGCCTGTAGATACGCTGGCTCCGCGCGCAGTATACAGCAAAATAGACCGCTACAACCTGGACCAGATGATATCTGAGAGCGGCGAATGGACGCTGAAAGGCGACGGGGCAATAGACTCTAAGAAAGCATGGTTCAAGCGGTTTTACCAAAAACAGTACAACTTCTTTTATATAAAAACCGAAGACTTTGTGCTGGATAAAGACTTTTTTCTGGTAATAAACCCGGTGACAAACAACATAGCCGGTATGCAGCAAAACAGCCCTAACCCAGCCGGCATCAACAAAACCACACTATACAGCAGCAGGGGCGCAGAGGTGCGCCTGTGGATAGGCAAAAAGGTGGGCTTCTACTCGTGCTTTACCGATAATCAGGAGCAGTTTCCGTATTATGTTAGCAGTACGGTATCAAAAAAACTGCAAGCAGTGCCCGGCGCCGACTATTTTAAAAACCCCAGCAAGCCCAACGGTCAGTACGACTATATGCAGGCCAGCGGCTATATGAATTTTGATCTTGTAAAAAACCACCTGAACATAACCTTTGGATCGGGTAAACATTTTTTAGGCGATGGTTTTACCAGTCTACTGCTCACCGACAACTCATCGAACATGCCGTTTTTGCAAATGCAAATGCGCATCTGGAAACTAAACTACGAGGCGCTGACGCTGGAACTGATGCCGCAGTATACTAAAGACAAAGATCAGGTACTGCCCAAAAAATACAGCTCTATACACTACCTTACCGTAAATGCCACACGCTGGCTTAATATTGGTTTGTTTGAAGCCGAGGTGTTCTCGCGCGCTAATCAGTTCGAGCTGTCTTACCTCAATCCTTTCATTGTTACCACCACCATCAATCGCTACAATGGCGCCGGCGACAAATCGCTGCTGGGCTTTACGGGCAAGGCTATAATACTGAAACGCATGCAACTGTATGGTCAGTTTATACTCAACGAGTTCAGGATAGGCGAGCTAACAAGCAATAAGGGCTGGTATGGCAATAAATATGGCATACAGGTGGGCGGCAAATATTTTGACGCCGCAGGTATACGCAATCTGGATCTGCAGGCCGAGGTGAACGCCGTGCGCCCCTATACCTATAGCTCGCAAGACACCTTTGCCAACTACACCAACTACAACCAACCCATGGCCGACCCGCTGGGCGCCGGCTTTATAAAAACCATTGGCGAGGTAAGGTATCAGCCCATGAAAAACCTGTATCTCACACTCCGCGCCACCTATTATACACAGGGCGCCGATACAGGCAACAAAAACTTTGGCAACAATGTGTTTAAAAACTACACTACAGCCGCAAGTACTTATGGCGTGAGCATGGTAAACGGACCTAAAAACACCTGCAAGATGGTGAACCTAAACATATCGTATCAGGTGCGTCGCAACATATTCTTAGATCTGGGCGGCACCTACCGCAGCTACTCGAGCAATGCAGGCATATATCCCGAATACACCACCAACGGAACGATAACAGGTCCGCTGACCTCTACCTATATGTACTTTGGACTAAGGGTAAATGCAGCGCGCAGAAATTACGACCTGTTTTAAAGATAACAGGGGTTAACAGATCAATGACTGGAACATGAATAAATTTAAGGCTGTATTTTACGCTCTCTGCGCCCTAACCTCTGTAATACTTGTGGTGTATGCCGTAAATGTGTTTCCTATAGCCGGCACCGACTCTATGGTGTTTATACCGCCTGCGCTGCTTTACGCCAAGGGGCAGGGGCTGGCCAACCCGCTATACTACGTAACCCAGTTTACCGACCCTACACATACCAACCGGTTCAATTATTATGTGCCTTTTTACTCCTGGTTTCTGGGTATGCTCAGCAAGGTGCGGCCGTCTATACCTACGGTTTTTACTGTAGCGTCGTTGTTTAGCGTGGCCAATATACTGTTGTATGCCGGCGCAGTTTCGTCTTGGCTCAATGATCGGCTCAGCGTTGGCGTTAAGGCGCTGGTTCTGTTGTCGGTTACTTATGTGGCCACGTATCTGTTCCCCACCGTAGGGCGCCCCGAAGGCATTACTACGCTACTGGTTTTTGGCATATACCTGCTCTACCGCCATAGGGCGCGCATCAACCCTATGGCTTACAACATGGCAATATGCGTTTTGTTTGGCCTCATGCTGCTGTCGCAACTTATTTGTTTCTATTTCTGCTTTTTGTTTTTTGTTACTTACGAGCTCTTTTATACCACCAATATCATTAAGACCATATGGGTAAACACCTTGCGGTTTGCAGCTATACTGGGTTTGTTTTGCCTGCTGCTTGCGGTGTCGCCAAACGGACTGGCCAATACCATTACCGGTATCAAGCTGCATGTATCGTTTGTGTTTGAGCGCAACTCGGGCGGGCTGCCGCTCTACCTGCTTTTTTGGGTATGGGCGCCGCTCAACTTTGGTTTTATACTGGTGTTTTTGCTGGCAGCTGCTTTTTACATCCGCGATATTACCACGCGTTTCAGGCAGATACCTTTGGCGCAAGCCGTGTTGCTGGCCGGTGTGCAGTTGTTTATAGTATATGGTTTTGTAAAGTTTGTGTTATATGCAGCGCCCACCATATACAATGCCACCACCTTTATTATGCCGCTTACCGCTTACCTTATCTACAACATTATACACCTCAGCCCTGCCCGCGCCCGCAATGGAGCCACGGCTATGCTCATGGCGGCCTATGTGGGCGGTTCGCTGCTGTTTTTGCGCAGTTTTGCGCTATTTATAGACTATAAGCAAGATGGCAAAGACTATGCCGCCGCCCGCGCTATAGCCAACAACATAGCCAACAATAACACGCACGTATACACCACGCTCAGCCTGTGGCCGCTGTTCGACAATCTGGACAGCGTACATTTCTTTAACGAGAATATTATGCACAAAGACGATATTATAATTGTGCAGCAGGCCTACCATGCCATGCCCGAAGTAATGAAAGGTAAGTATACGGTTATGTACGACTTTACAACCGCCGAGAAAAGGAAGTTTTTGGGTATAACGCTCACCAACCGGCCACAGGGTTACAGTTTTCTGGTATGTAAGATCAAGTAGCGGGCATTTTGTATTGCATGCACTACGCCGCATAGCCGCTAAAAATAACTGTAGCTATATAAAACCAAAGTTTTTACTAATTTTAAGTCTTTATGAAATACAGGATAATAAAAATAGCCGCCCTTTTGGCATTGCTGCTGCACCTGAGCAGTTGTTTTACATCTGTAAAAACAGATCGTAAATACCCAACGCACAATAAGTATCGCAAGGCTGGCCGCTACTGGTAGGGTTGCGCGCTTGCTGCATCGTTTTTTAACTGCATCTTATACGCTGTTTTTTTGAATATTGCCCCAACGCACGGTATCTTCGCGCCTCAAGTCAATTTTCAAAGATGAAACGAACCATAAAGTCTGCGCTCATTTCCGTTTTTTACAAAGACGGTCTGGAGCCTGTTGTCCGCCGCCTGCATAGCCTTGGCGTGGTTATCTATTCTACCGGTGGCACACAATCTTTTATTGAGGGGCTGGGTGAGCAGGAACGCCTGCAGTAAGAGTATGAGGAGTGATATTTTAAATGAATAATAATAGCTGATACGCGAGCTGTTGCCCTCTATCAGCTATTATTATTTGAAGGTTAGTTTTTTATTCTGCTTTCGCGCACTTTGCATTATTGTTTCAAAAATTGCTCTGTTACTTCGTTATTTACCTTTACAACGTACAAGCCTTTTGGTAATTCGTCAATATCTACCACTACCTGTTTGCTGTTATATTGTCTGAAAAAAAGCTGTTGACCAAAAACATTAGTGATTGTCATGGTCTTAATCTCAAATTTAGCGGCAACAACCAGCCTATTGGCAGCAGGATTAGGATAAATACATACGGAACCATATTTTTTAATGTCATTCAATCCGCTTGAGACAGCATATTTCATTACACGCGCTTTTTTATGTTCTGTAGTATCAGAAAAAGCAACAAATGGTGTTCCTGATGCGTCGATTGCCAGTGTTGGATTTCCTGCTATACCTGAAGAAAACCCGGCCAAGCCTACGGTTGTCCAACTACTTCCGTCGAACTTCTTAACCGTTGCTTTGCTGCCATTTGAAGCATCGCCATAAACTACATATAGGGTTCCCGAAGCATCAATGGCCAGACACTTGCTGCTTAGGTATGCCACTCCTGCCGATAAACCGACAGCGCCTACAGGAACCCAAGCAGCGCCATTATACTTCATTACGGTTAGCTTTGCAGCATTCGCTGAATCTTGGTAGGCTACGTAGGGTGTGCCAGCGGCGTCAATGGCCAGAGCAGTATTTTCAACAGCACCATCTGAAAAACCTGGTATACCTACATTGACCCAATTACTTCCATCGAATTTCATAACAGACGCTTTGCGGCCGTTGGCATGATCTACATAAGCCAAATAAGGAGTACCGGCAGCATTGGTGGCAAGGGAAGTCCAGGACGCCCCACCGGGCGTAAACCGCCTTGTACCCACAAATACCCAATTAGTTCCATCGAATTTACTTACCGAAGCCGGTGAAAAATGAGTGAGGCTATCATCCATGTACCCTACATAGAGCGTATCGTGCATACCTAAGGCAAGCGAAACGTAATTAGCAACTCTTCTTGTAAACCCGGTATTACCTACAGAATCCCAGATTATTCCGTTGAATTTCATCACATTGACTGATGCTCGATGAGCGCTACTTATAAATGCAGAAAATATATTGCCACTGCTGGTTATGGCGATTGATGGTGAAAGGATCGGCGAATTCGAAAATCCTTGGTTCCCAACAAAGTCCCAACTGCTACCGTCATACTTTATTACATTGGCAGTTTGGGAACCCCAATCGTCTCTGTACAACACATAGGGATTACCACTTGGATGTATTGCAATGGAAAGCAACGGCGCAGGACCAAGTGAGTAACAAGAATCGCCCACATTTACCCATGATTGAGCAAAAGAGGTGCAAGAAACAAATGCTGTGCAAAGCACAAGTGTTGTACGTTTAAATTGATTTTTCATATGTTTATGGTTATATTTAATTTAGCTGATAAGGCAATTACCATGCCAATAAAAGCTATCCAGTATAAAGGCGTACCTGGTTCTATTGCCGAAGTAGTCCAAGCGACGCATACATTACACATAATCCATACACTTACTATTGCATGCACTAAATTATCATAAATTACAGCCTGTTATCACGCGTTAATGGCTGGGCCATGTAAAGGGAATTAGAATAGCCCTCAAACAGTGCAGTACTAATTGGAAAACGAACGTGAGCAAAAACTAATTTTAAGTCTTTATGAAATACAGGATAATAAAAATAGCCGCCCTTTTGGCATTGCTGCTGCACCTGAGCAGTTGTTTTACATCTGTAAAAACAGATCGTAAATACCCAACGCACAATAAGTATCGCAAGGCTGGCCGCTACTGGTAGGGTTGCGCGCTTGCTGCATCGTTTTTTAACTGCATCTTATACGCTGTTTTTTTGAATATTGCCCCAACGCACGGTATCTTCGCGCCTCAAGTCAATTTTCAAAGATGAAACGAACCATAAAGTCTGCGCTCATTTCCGTTTTTTACAAAGACGGTCTGGAGCCTGTTGTCCGCCGCCTGCATAGCCTTGGCGTGGTTATCTATTCTACCGGAGGCACACAATCTTTTATTGAGGGGCTGGGCATACCCTGCACAGCGGTAGAGAGCGTTACCGGATACCCGTCTATACTTGGGGGCAGGGTAAAAACACTCCACCCAAAGGTTTTTGGCGGCATACTGGCTCGTCGCGATTTTGAAAACGACCAACAACATATTGCTGAATACGAAATTCCACTGCTCGATCTGGTAATTGTAGACTTGTATCCGTTTGAAGAAACGCTGAAACAAACCACCGACGAGAAAACAATTATTGAGAAAATAGATATAGGCGGCGTATCGCTTATACGCGCAGCCGGTAAAAACTATCAGGATGTGTGTATTGTAGCATCGCGCAATCAGTATGGCAGCCTGCTGCAACTGCTAAATGACCAGAATGGCGACACCGAATTGGCCGACCGCAGGCGTTTTGCCGCTGCAGCATTTGCAGAATGCGCACACTACGACGTAGCCATTGCCGATTACTTTAATAAAACCGAAGCCAATGCGCCTTTTCAGCTTTCTGCTGCCAATGGTCAGCATCTGCGCTATGGCGAAAACCCACACCAGAAAGCTGCTTTTTATGGCGACCTTGACGCTGTGTTTGAAAAGCTGAACGGCAAAGAACTGTCGTACAACAATCTGGTAGATGTAGATGCCGCCTGCGGCATCATAGCCGAGTTTGCCGATCCTGCATTTGCAGTTATTAAGCACACTAATGTGTGCGGCATTGCAGAGCGATCTAATATTACCGATGCCTGGCTGGCGGCCCTTGCCGGCGACCCCGAGAGCGCTTTTGGCGGCGTGCTGATAGCCAACCGCCCCATAACCATGGAGGTGGCGCAAAAAATAAATGAGCTGTTTTTTGAAATACTCATAGCGCCAGATTTTGACACCGACGCGCTGGAGCTGCTGAAAACCAAGAAGAACCGCAACCTGCTGCGCCAGAAAATGGCCATAACGCCGGTAAAAGAATACAAGCGTATACTGAATGGCGTGCTGGTGCAGGATGCCGACAACCAAAACTATGCCGACTGGAAAGAGGTGAGCAGCAGAACCGCTACCGAGGGCGAAAAAGCTGACCTGATTTTTGCCAATATTGTGTGCAAGCATCTGAAATCGAATGCCATAGCGCTGGTAAAAGATAAACAACTGATAGGCAAGGGTTGCGGCCAAACCAGCCGTATAGACGCATTGCGCCAAAGCGCTGAAAAAGCGCGTCAGTTTGGTTTTAACCTCGCTGGCGCCGTTATGGCGTCGGATGCCTTTTTCCCGTTCGACGACTGTGTGCGTATGGCTCACGATGCGGGCATTACGGCCGTTATCCATCCCGGCGGCTCTGTGCGCGACGCCGACAGCATAAACTACTGTAAGGAAAACAATATGGCTATGGTTATCACCGGCCTCCGCCATTTTAAACACTAATAATTTAGTACACCAATTTTACCCAATAGGCTGTCTGAAAACTGGCATCTTATTGGGTAATTTTTTTTGACAATTTTTGGGCGCGATTGAGTTTAGTTGACTTGTTGCTATTACCAATTAGCGTGCCTAATTCGGCTATTCCGCCACATAAACAGGTTCGTATTTGCGCCTAAATTGCAACTGAAATAACGGGTACTGCTTTGCCGGTAAAAAGCCCGAACGGTTTTAAACTAATAATAACCCCGGGAGCATCCCGGGGTAAGAAATATGCATCAACTCGGAACGGGTTGAACTTGAAGGCATTACATGCATTTTTTGCCAATACCAGGTTCAACACCTTCGGCGTTGGACCCTGTTTCCCTCATTAACGGAGGCTTCACCTCCGGCTATTCAAATTTTAGACCATTCGGACTAAGCACAAATTACAATAAAATAGAATAATGAACATTCGATAATAGTCTGCGTCTTTTTGATGTACAATTGGTAATATTAATTCGTAATAGGCTAAACTATTTCAAATGCTTTTTGCCCCAAGCCTTCAATTCTGCCAATACCAATGTTAGTTCCTTT
>CAZLPE010000139.1:0-9510 GCA_964561325.1 uncultured Flavipsychrobacter sp. | reverse complement strand
AGCCGACGCATCGTGGGACATATGGAGCGGCAACAGCGAGCAGGAGGAGGAGTGAACGGAGGATTGCAGATGAAATAAATCAGAACTGAATGCGCCAAACTGCGGCTGCAAATTTGCCTAATTCTGCCTGTCTGTGCTTTATTTTTTCAGGCGTCCAATCATCTGCATCTATCTGGTTGGTCATCGCAAACTTACTTCCAGCGTATACTTCTTTTTTTTCTGCAAAACTCTTATTTGCAGCGCTCTTATTGTTTTTTGAAGCCTCCAACAATGTGAGATTTCCCAGTTTGTACTTGTTTTTTTGAAACTGCTCATCTGAAAAATTCTCTTGCCATGCTTCCGGATGGCTTACGGGCAATATGTGTTCTATAGTACCATTATCATTCTCAAAGTCTACTTTTGCGCCTCCCGGATACTGGGCTTCTATTTTATAAAGCGTATATCTTGCCAGCTTTTTGTCCGTAGAATTATCCGTATCAAAATCTTTCAACTCGAAGTATTTTCGAAAATCATCATCGCCAACGTATATAGGTTTCAGATCTTTGAGTACTGCATTTATACTTGGCGTTGCAGACTGAAAAAGGTTAATAGCTGCGGCGCTGTACACCTTTTCCATTTCGTTGGTCTGCAATTTTGCAATTACGTTGTATCTGAAAGAAATAGTGATGATTGCATCAAGCAAACGCCTAAACACTGCTGGAGCAAATTTGTGATCAGCGACCATCGCCAAAGGCTTCCATTGTGTTGCTTGTAGTGATTTAAGAATACTAATTGCGTTTCGGGTGTCTTTCTCAGCAATCCACTTATCATCATCGGCGTTGCCTAATGCGGCGTAAACGGCAGCGTAGGAATCTAAATTATTAAGCAAAGCAAAAACATCATTACCATTTTTAACGAAAGCTTTGATTTCTTTAAACAAATAGTCTTTGGTTATTTGCTTTCGTGTGGCCATTATATAATAGCGTAAAAAAGCAGGGAACTTTGTGAGTTCCACATAGTCCACAATTTTCTTCCATAGAATTTTCACTAAATCTAAGTCAGCTTTACTTTCAGCGACCAGCGAAAAAAGATAGTTTTTCAATAGATCGGCGGAAGTCAGTTCCACACCCCGTGAATTGAGTGTTTCGAAAACTGTATATGCATTCAATTCATCCTCCACCGTAATTTGTATAAACATCAGTTGATCGCCCACTACTTGATTCAAAAAAGACGCATAGTTATCGCCTTTATTTAATTTCAAATCATCGTCCAATTTTTCCTTGAAGAAGCTGTATGCATCCCACAGTAATTTGTCGGTTGATGTTGTTTTCCCTCTAATATTATCGCTTCTGAAATTGACTAATTTCGTTTTATAAAAGCCATTATTGTTTTCATTTAGCTCCAATTTATTTGAGTAGGTAAGTGAAGCGGCATCTTTCTGCCCTATATACTGACTCATTAACAAATTAATCCGTTCCTTATTCGCTTCAGTATCCACTCCATTGGCAGCCATGGTATTTATGGCATCTATTACGGCAAGTATTAGTAGACTGATGGTTGTAAAGCGTTGCTGACCGTCTATGATTTCGAATAGTTTAGCTCCTTTATTTTGCAATACTATAGCGCCCAAATAGTGAGCTTTACCCGTATTGCGGGCAATCATAATGTCGTTCCATAGATCTTCCCAATTATCTTTTGTCCAGGAATAATCGCGCTGAAACTGAGGCACCTTATAAATCTTTCCGTTTCCTAACAATTCGTTGAGGGTCACTGTTTTCGTGTCTAAAAGATTATTTGTTGCCATTTGAGTTGTTGATTTAGTACTTGTTGGATGCAGCCTTGCACTGTCGTGCACATTACAAATATACCACTCCTCCACAAAAAAAGCGGCCCGAATCCGGGCCACTGTAGTTATGCTTGGTAAGTATTGTTACTCTTTTATCAGTTTGTAGGTAGTTGTTACTTGTCCGCTTGTGGTGGCGCGGAGCAGGTAGGCTCCGGCGGGCAGGTGGGCGGCGGGTATGGTTTGTTGTTTTGCAGCTTGGGTGTTTGTTTGCCACAGGGTGCGCCCGGTTAGGTCTGTAAGGTCGAGCTGGGTGTAGGGGGCTATGCCTGTTATGGTCCAGTTGCCGGCGGTGGGGTTGGGCACAATGGTCAGGGCTGGAGCCTGCATATTGGCTACGGCCAGTGTTGGGTCTTTGGTCAGCGAGTTTAGTTTGTACACATTCCATCTTTCAGGATCGAGGGCAATAGAAGTGATGGGCGTATTCCAGGTAAACTGAAATACCTGATCGGGCTGATCTATATTTACCCGCACTATAGTGTCGAGCAGTCCGGTTTTTACCTGCACCTCAAACGGCACGGAGAAATACGGCACAGACCATGGCGCCGATGTGTTTTGCTGCACGCGCAGATATACCGAAGTTCCTATCTGGTTCCAGGTAAAGGTGTAAATAGGGAACCCATGGCGATAGGTCCACTGATTGAAAAAGGTATCGAGGCTGATGCCATTCACCACGCTGCCGGCTATGCTTTTAGCCACATCTCTGAAACCGGCTATTGTGCCGTTGCCATTTTGGTTGGTCTGCTGGTAGGCGCGGTATATACGGAAATACATGCTGTCGTCGTGCACTATAGAGCGCAGCATATGCAGCACACAAGAGCCCTTGTCGTAGGTAAGACGCCCGTCGAAAACACGACCTTCGTCGGTGGTGTCGTCTACAAATACCACGCCGGTGTCTATAGATTTTACATTGTCTTGCTGTTCTTTTATTACGTCGAGGGCCTGAGTATGACTATGAAAGTGGTCGGCAAACAGGTATTGCGTATAGCTGGCAAAACCTTCGTTTACAAATATATCGGCCCAAGTGGCGCAGGTCACGTGATCGCCAAACCACTGGTGGCCCAGCTCGTGCGCTACTACCGATGCGTCGAAAAAGCCTATAGTGGTCATAGTCTGGTGCTCCATGCCGCCATTTAGCGGCGCCATGCAATGCCCGTATTTCTCGTTCCAGAAGGGGTAGCGACCAAAAAGCGTTGAGAAATAATCTACCATCATGCCGGTACTGTCTATCACACTCTTGAAGCGCGGCATAAGCAACGGGTGATTGTAAACATAGTTTTGCACAAGCATAGAGTCTGTACTGCCCGTAAAGTGCACATAATAGCTATAGTCTACATAGGGGGCTACTGCTACAGATATCAGGTAATAGTCTATTGGGTGGCGTTCTTTCCATTGGTATTGGTAAGATGTTGCGCCCACTCTTGCCGCCGATACCAGCGTGCCGTTGCTGCCGGCCTTGAGGGTGTCGGGTACGGTGAGCCAAATATCGGCCGAGTCTATTTTGTCTTGCAGCGACTGCTTGCAGGGCCACCATTCTTTTGCCTTGTAGGCTTCGCTCTGATTGTAGGTAACTCTTACGCCCCAACTTGGCGAGTTCAGGCAGTTGAGGCCCAGCGCGCCGCCCATAAGCGTGCCGCTCACGGGTGTGCCGTTGTAAAATACCTGCGCCGTAAACACCGTATTGGCGGCCAGCGGCGTTGCCAGCGCCACGCTGCGAATGTCGCCGGTGGAGGTTACCGGGCGCGCTACGCCGTTTATCAGCACAGAGTCTATGGTCAGTATACTGTTCAGCTCAAACACATATGCGGCCATAGTGGCGGCCGTTACCTTGGCGCGCGTTGTTACGCTGCCATTGAGGTAGGTAGACAAGGTAGACAACTCCAGATCGAGTTTTACATACTTTACGTCGTAATTGTCTTCGGCTGGGTCGGCAACGGAGGTCTTGCCTGCGGGCAAACTTTTGCCGGCGCTGCAATGAAAAGCAGCCGGATTTTCCTGCGCGGCAGCAGGTAGCGCAGCGCACAGCAGCAGGGCTGCCGTAGCAAGCTTAAGGGATAATTTCATAAAAAGTAGCGAGGCGCAAAACGCCTTATTTTATTGCAAATCTATAAACTATTGAACCAATTGCTGAAACAAACTATACGCCACGGCACAGCGTCGAACTCGCGCTTGCCGTCCAGTATAGCCCCCACATATTTGCGGGTATGTTCGCTGTCCAGGATATGTCCGCCAAACTGCTTGCAGGCTTTCTCTACCCCGTCGCTAAACCATTTTTTTCCGTCGCCTTTCAGCCATACTTCTTCGGGTGTTACAAATCCCATTTTGTCCTTACGATTTTCTATAGCGGGCGGTATTATGCCATGCATAGCCTGACGCAATATGTTTTTGCGCAAGCCGCGCTTGTATACAAATCGCTCGGGCAGCCCAAGGTTAAACTCCACGAGGCGGTAATCCATAAACGGGGTGCGGCTCTCTACGCTCCATGCCATAGAGTTATGATCTTCGTAGCGCAGCAGGGCCGGCAGCGGCTGCACATAGAGCTGGCGCAGCAGGTTTTCCTGCAGGCTGTGCGCGTGCTTGCCATGTATGTGGCCGGGCTCGGTATTATGCACCCATTCTATGGCCGGACTGTTTTTTATTCGCACCTTATTGGGCAGCAGTCCGCTGAGGGTGGTACCCATATTTAGCTGCATAGCCGATAGCAGGAAGCCCTTGGGCCATGCGCCTTTTTCTTTTTTATAGTGCCGCGCCTCGTCGAGCAGCGACAGGAAGCGGGCTTTTTTGAGCAGCCCGGTATATAGCGCCAGGTCGTTGCCGCCATAGCCCGCCAGTTGCTCGTCGGCGCCCTGACCGTCTATCATCACTTTTAGCCCGGCGCGACTCGACGCCTTAAAAACCTCCCACTGACTGAATACAGATGTGCTGGCCACCGGCTCGTCCTGATGCCATATAAAGGCATTCATTTCGTCTTCCAGCCCCTTGAAGGTGGGAAATATGCGGTGCGGATTGGCGTTGGTCTTTTTTATTACCTCCTGCGCAAAATTCCATTCATCGTATTTTGCCAAATCGTAGCAGGCGGTTACGGTTTCCTGTCCGGCATGTTCGCCGCGCGCTTTCAGCAGATCGGCGGCTATACATACTATGCTCGACGAATCGAGCCCACCCGACAGGCACGACCCCACCTTTACGTCGCTGCGCAAACGCAGACTAACGGCGTCTGTGAGCAACGCCCGGAACTGCCCTACGGCATCATCAAACGAGCCGCTCCATTTTTTAGGGTTCAGGGTATACCACTGCACTATTTCGGGTTCGGTGCGCTCCTTGTTCAGGTCTATGCGCAGGTAGTGGCCGCCGGGCAAGTGCTTTATTTTTGTATCAAAGGTGCTGTCGGTATGCTCTACCGCGCCCAGCGCCAGAAACTGCCGCGCTACGGCCTCGTTCATCTCAAACTGATAATCGGGCGAAGTGCGAATTTGTTTTATTTCAGACGCCAGATAGGTGGCGTTTTGTCCTTTGTAGTAGTAAAGCGGTTTTACGCCGAAACGATCGCGGATGGCATACAGTTCGCGTTTACGATAATCCAGCGCCACCATAGAAAACATACCGTTGAAGCGGTTGAGGCATTGCGGCCCCCACTGCTCCCATGCGTGCAGTATCACCTCCGTATCGGAAGCCGATGCGAACTGATGCCCCAGCTTTTGCAGCTCGGCCTTTATTTCCAGGTAGTTATATATTTCTCCGTTGAAGGTGATGGCAAGATCGGCCTTGCGGTACAGCATGGGCTGGTGGCCGCCGGGCGATAGATCTATTATAGAGAGCCTCCGGTGCCCAAAACCCACCTTAAAGGGTTGCGCATCGGGCAGCGGCGCGTAATTGAAATGTTGTAATGTACTATCGGCTGTATCTGCGCCGGCCCATATTGTGGGTGCATTGCCCGGCGCCCAGGTAAGAAATCCTTCATCATCGGGCCCGCGGTGCCTGATGATGGCCGAAGCCTTAGCCAGATGTTTTGAAGAAACTGCGGTAGTATTATTGATGATAGCCAGAATTCCACACATGGAGCAGAGTGCATTAACCGCCGCCGCCCCCTAAAACAATAGTTAATAGCGGGGCATGCTTTAGTAATTAAAAAATTTAGGTAAAAGTAGGAAAAATTTGGGGATGGGGGGAGCGGGGTGTTTTGTAAATGAACGTTGTAGCGGGTAGCCTCTACAAGGCATAACGGTCTTCAAATATATTTTAAACCATCTGTCGCGAGTGTTCCGAAGGATCACGCGCGCCAAAGGAGTGCCGTAAAGCTTATATATATCAGCGACTTGAAGGACACATCAAACACCATTCCGCATTCTAAGTATCTAACATTGCATTTTCAAAAAAAACTGTAGCCTCTTTTTTTTGCACCAACGTGAGTGGAGTGAAAATAAAGTTCTTATTTTTTATATGTTCAATAAAATCGCTATAAATACTCCTTTCCTTATCAAGATAATAGAGAAAATAACTCGGCCAAATCCATTCCCCATCCGAATATATCATATAAGGACCTAGGTAGTTTTCATTGTCAAATAATGCCCATGTTTTCGATGCTACAATATAGGATTGCTTAAAATAGAGTGTCAGCATTTTTATTTCAATGTCTGTCAATGGACTTGTTTTATCACTCCAGTTGAAATTGCATTTAGAATTTACAAGTATTTTATCGTATTCTTCTCTAAATCCTATCATTTTCATTGCTAAACTTTTTAAATAATTTAAACCCCATCTGGCGCGAGTGTTCCGAAGGATCACGCGTGTCTCGCTAAATAAGCCGGTTTGTAACCGGCGTAAAGGGCTACCACAATTCCAGTTTTACAATTGGTAATATGCCTGGCTTGTTATCGTAATAATCTATAGCGCTGCTGTATTTATAATCTTGCGCCCGCCACACAATACCTGCTCTTACCGGATTTTCGTGAAGATAATTGAGTCGTTGGGCTATTTTTTCATCGGTGTTAAGGGCTATAGGGTGGTAGTCGTGTTGCCAAAACTGATACTCTACTACACGGTTATTTAGCCGTCCTACATAATTAAACATGTTCAGCATCCATTCTCGCCGGCTTTCTTGTTGATTTTCTTGTATAGCTTTTATAATTTGTTTGGATGTATATTTTTTGAAATCCCTCATTATACCGCTCACAGTATTTGTTTCGCTGCCTCTTATTACCAAATGTATGTGGTTGTTCATAATCACCCACGCATGTAATGTCATACCTTTTTCAGTCTGACAATACAAGAGGCTCTTGCAAATCAGCTCTTTATATTGCTCTCTCGAAAGTGCATCTACCCACGCTACAACTGTAGAAGTTACAAAATAGGATAGGTAATTATCATAGATTTTATACCGCGAAGACATAGAATAAAGATAGGTTTTGAGTTTTATAACGCCAAACACGCGCTCTTATAACGCCGGTTACAAACCGGCTTATTTAGCGAGACACGAGTGATCCTTCGGAACACTCGCGCCAGAGAGGAGGGAAATATTTTATAGCTTTGATTAAATTCTCTTTATCGAAAATTTAATCTATGAAATTACTCTTCTTAGCAGCTTTTTTGCTTCTGATTTTTACCATTCAGGCACAAACAATTACCACCATAGCTGGCATTGGCACTACAGGTTATAGCGGAGATGGGGGACCAGCCAGTTCTGCACAATTTGACCACCCCTACCGAGCTATTTTGGACAACTTTGGTAATATGTACATCGCGGATATGGGCAATCATGTTGTTCGCAAAATAAACTCAGAAGGTATTGTAACAACAATTGCTGGTATTGGTGTAGTGGGATATAGTGGCGATGCTGGACCTGCTACAAATGCTAAGATGTCAAAGCCGATCGATTTAGCATTTGACGCAATTGGCAATCTATTCGTTGCTGAATGGGGCAATAATGTAATAAGGAAAATCTCTACTTCGGGGATGATTTCAACAGTGGCCGGTACAGGATATAGTGGCTATAGCGGAGATGGCGGACCTGCAACCAATGCTAAACTAAATGACCCATTCGGACTAATCTTTGATCATTCCGGCAATCTGATATTTGCAGACAACGCCAATGCCCGAATTAGAAAAATTGACCTATATGGTTCCATTTTTACTATTGCCGGTACAGGTACATGGGGCTTTAGTGGAGATGGTGGGCCTGCTTCTGCTGCGAAAATATTCGGTGGTGGCTTTCTAGCAATAAACCTTTCCAGAGAGTTGGTTATAGCCGACTATTTTAATCATCGCATAAGAACGATAAATGCATCTGGCATAATTCATACTCTTATTGGAAATGGTGTAAATGCCAATACCGGGGATGGTGGTCCTGCCTCCGCAGCTACACTTTCAGAAAATTATGGCGTTTTTTGTGATAACCGCGGCAACATGTACATTTCTGATAGATGGGCACTAATCCGAAAAGTGGATGCTGCCGGCATTATTACTACAATAGCTGGCAGCGATACATTAGGTTTCGCAGGAGATGGAGGTCCAGCCACAGCGGCGAAATTTGGATTGGAGCCACTTTGTTCTGCAATCGACGCATTAGGCAACCTATATATATCGGACCCCAATAACAACAGGATAAGGAAGATAACCAGTAACAACACAGCGGTTAACCAAGCACCTGCTTTACAGCAAGAAATTACCATAAGTCCAAATCCTGCACGCAATGAGTTGACAATAACAAGTAGCCAAAAATTGGACGAGGTGGTAATAAAAGATGTACTCGGCAATATTGTTAACTGCGGTACTTTCACCGGAGTTAAAGCCGTTATCAATATAAGTGGATTGCCTGTCGGGCAGTATTTTGTAACGGTGGGCGGGGTGTTTGCAGGTCGGTTTGTGAAGGAATAATTTATATAGGTCTGACTATTTTTCTTACATCACTTGTAACCAAAATAGTCATTATAGCCTTTGAAATTTTGCATAATCCATCTGGCGCGAGTGTTCCGAAGGATCACTCGTGTCTCGCTAAATAAGCCGGTTTGTAACCGGCGTTAAGGGCTACCACAATTCCAGTTTTACAATTGGTAATATGCCTGGCTTGTTATCGTAATAATCTATAGCGCTGCTGTATTTATAATCTTGCGCCCGCCACACAATACCTGCTCTTACCGGATTTTCGTGAAGATAATTGAGTCGTTGGGCTATTTTTTCATCGGTGTTAAGGGCTATAGGGTGGTAGTCGTGTTGCCAAAACTGATACTCTACTACACGGTTATTTAGCCGTCCTACATAATTAAACATGTTCAGCATCCATTCTCGCCGGCTTTCTTGTTGATTTTCTTGTATAGCTTTTATAATTTGTTTGGATGTATATTTTTTGAAATCCCTCATTATACCGCTCACAGTATTTGTTTCGCTGCCTCTTATTACCAAATGTATGTGGTTGTTCATAATCACCCACGCATGTAATGTCATACCTTTTTCAGTCTGACAATACAAGAGGCTCTTGCAAATCAGCTCTTTATATTGCTCTCTCGAAAGTGCATCTACCCAAGCCACAACAGTAGATGTAACAAAATAGGATAGGTAATTATCATAGACTTTATACCGCGAAGACATAGAATAAAGATAGGTTTTGAATTTTATAACGCCAAGCGCGCTCTTTTAGCGCCGGTTACAAACCGGCTTATTTAGTTAGACGAGTGATCCTGCGGAACACTCGC
>CAZLPE010000138.1:7824-9521 GCA_964561325.1 uncultured Flavipsychrobacter sp. | reverse complement strand
GGTTACTACAATAGCGTAGTTGGCGTTACCAATTATGCCGCGGTAACGGGTGCATGCCTTATGGTAAAAAAAGATAGATTTTTAGCGGTAGGAGGTATGAACGAGGATTTGCCGGTGGAGTTTAACGATATAGATCTTTGCCTGAAACTATACAAAGCAGGATACTTTAATGTTTACCTGCCCTCTGTAACATTGTATCACTACGAGTCGGTATCTCGTGGGCATCCCTACCTGAGTAGAAAAGCCTGGAACCAACGGCAACACGATCTAAACGTGTTTAAACAGAAATGGAGCGAATTAATAAACGACGATCCTTTTTATAATCGTAATCTGAGCCGCGCGCATACCGATAGCCGGATAGGCGAAGACGGTAAATAGTCTTTTTTACAAGGCATTTAGGCATTAATTTTGCCGCATCATGTCTGCAGAAACAAATACCGAAGAAAGCAAGATAATACTTGTGTACCGTTCATTTATCAGCCAATGGAATAAGCGCAATGCGCCTGGCATGGCCGGATTATTTACTAAAACCGGACTATATATCGGTTTCGATGGTAGTCAGCTAAATGGTCAGCGGGAAATACACGATGTGTTCAGCGATGTATTTGCACATTTTCCTACAGCTGCATATGTTTCTATTATAAAGACCACTCTGTTGCTTAACGCCGAAAGCGCTTTATTAACAGCTGTTGTTGGTATGACGCCGGAGGGGCAAACCGATATAGCGCCTGCCGCCAATGCCATACAATGTATGATGGCTGTAAAAGAAAATGGCGAATGGCGTATAGCTTCATTGCAAAATACACCCGCAGCATTTCACGGTCGCCCGGAATTGAGCGAACAACTGACAGCCGATCTCCGACATGCATTGCATTTGGGTAATTAAAGTTGCGCTGCTAATAGCCGCCCAATTGCTCCATTTCAGCTATGTTTTCGGCTATTGTTTTTTCTACATAGCTTATAGCAATCTGATCGAACTCTGGTCCTTGATCGAATAATACGTTGATGGCTATAGGGAGTACCACTACCGGTATTCCCCATGCTCTTAATGCATCAAAATGCAGGTGTAGGCGCGCAGCGTCTTTTTCTGTAGTAACAATGATCTTGTTCTCAAGGTTCCAGTTTTGGTAGGCTGTTTTTATTTCTTCAAGATCTGCCGATACAAAATAGTGATGGTCTTTGTACGAAAGCACATGCACATCGCCTGTAAACTGCTTAAGGAATGCCACCAGCGGTTCGGGGCGCGCTATGCCGCACACCAGTACAGCATTCTTATCGCCAATGTACATTTCTTCGTTGGTGAAAAAGTTGTAGGGATTCATATACTCTATACCAGTAAAAAATACGCGCTGATGGGGTAGGGGAGCTATGTGGTTTATTATTTCCTGCGCTTTTGTTCTGCTCAGGTCTTGGGGACATTTAGAAACTATTATTACGTTTGCCCGACCGGCTGCGCTGCGTCCTTCGCGCAGGCTACCGAAGGGTAGTATATGGTCTGTGTAAAACGGGCGGGAATAATCGGTTATCAGTATACTCAAACCCGCTTTTACGGAGCGGTGTTGATATGCGTCGTCCAAAATTATTACATCTACATTTGGCCGTGCTTGCAGCAGGGCAGGTATACCTATCATGCGTTCTTCGGCCACGCTCACTACAAGTTCCGGAAATTTTAGGTGGTATTGCATCGGTTCATCGCC
>CAZLPE010000138.1:0-7724 GCA_964561325.1 uncultured Flavipsychrobacter sp. | reverse complement strand
AAAAGAGCGAACGGATACAGGAAAACGCGAACAATGGAGAATATGTAATAAAGGAGATTTTTTTGGGGCATAGTGCAAAGAACGGCAAAAATGGTTGTTCTGTTGTTTTCTGGTTATAAAAAGGAGTTATACTCCGATTATAGCGAAAATGCTCGTTGTACAACCTGTTGATAAATAATTTACACAGACCTATGCGGGTGTACATCATATCAACTTTTCGCCGTAATTTGCGGCATTATTAAATATATTATGAACTTCCAACTTACAGAAGAACAGATAGCGGTACAATTGGCGGCACGCGATTTTGCCCGCAACGAATTGTTACCCGGCGTGATAGAGCGCGATGAAAAACAGAAATTTCCGGCAGAGCAAATCCAGAAATTGGGCGAGCTGGGATTTATGGGTATGATGGTTGATCCTAAGTATGGTGGATCGGGTATGGATACCATATCTTATGTGTTGGCTATGGAGGAGATCTCTAAGATAGATGCTTCGGCATCTGTGTGCATGAGCGTGAATAACTCGCTTGTGTGCTGGGGTTTGGAGAAATATGGTAACGAAGAACAAAAACAAAAATACCTTACGGAGCTTGCATCGGGCAAGAAAATAGGCGCGTTTTTGCTGAGCGAACCAGAGGCTGGATCTGATGCAACTTCTCAGCGCACTACCGCAGAGGATATGGGCGACTATTATTTACTCAACGGTACCAAAAACTGGATAACCAATGGCAATTCAGCGTCTTATTATTTAGTTATAGCACAGACCTACCCCGACAAAAAGCACAAGGGTATCAATGCGCTAATAGTGGAAAAAAACAGCCCCGGCGTAACCGTAGGCGCTAAAGAAAATAAGTTGGGTATCCGCGGTAGCGATACGCACAGCATTATGTTTCAGGATGTGAAGGTGCCAAAAGCAAATCGTATTGGCGAAGACGGTTTTGGTTTCACCTTTGCAATGAAGGTATTGGCCGGCGGTCGTATAGGCATTGCCGCTCAGGCATTGGGTATTGCAAGCGGCGCCTACGAATTGGCTTTGAAATATTCTAAGGAGCGTAAAGCATTTGGCACCGAAATTTCTAACCATCAGGCTATAGCCTTCAAGCTGGCCGATATGGCTACAGAAATAGAAGCGGCTCGCTTGCTGGTTCTTAAAGCTGCCTGGACCAAAGATCAGGGTGAAGACTATGTGTTGTCTGCTTCTATGGCAAAAATGTATGCTTCAGACATTGCACAACGTGTAACCAATGAGGCTATACAAGTACATGGCGGTTATGGCTATGTGAAAGAATTCCATGTAGAACGCCTGATGCGCGACGCTAAGATTACGCAGATATACGAAGGTACCAACGAGGTGCAGCGTATTGTTATCAGCAGATCAGTACTTAAATAGATTTTATTTTCTTTACATAATAAAGCGACCTGAACGTAATCGTTCAGGTCGCTTTATTATGAATTGGCGCCGTTGATTGGCATTCAGGTATATCAATTATAATTGACGTAAAATGTGCCCTCGGTAACATCAAAGCTATCTGTCACGAAATGGAACGCTCCACCAACCATACTGTCGTTGATAGCCTGTATCGTTATCTTACCGTCGCGCGCGCCCTGTTTGTCGGCAAATACATTATAGTCGAGCGCTATAAACGCCGAATCTTTAGATGAAGGAACAACATAGGTACTTCGCGATTTAAAATTGTTGATGACCAGTTTTATGCTTTTACCTGATGTGTCATATCCCGAAACCTCTATATAGTGCATGCCGCCGAGTATGCTAATGTGCGACACATAGTTTGCCGTCCAGGCCACGCCGTTTACTTTTGCATGCAAACCGGCTGGTATTATTGGGTCTGGCTTGGTAGGTGTGTCTGCTATTTCGTCTTTTACGCACGATCCCATCAGTAGTAATGCCAAATAGACGGGTATTAGTTTTGCGTAATGCATCATTTGGTGTGTTTTTTCGCTAATATAGTACTTTCGGTCAATACCCAATGGTTATGCCCTGTCATTAACCAGTTGTTGAGAAAGTTTCGCTGGTCAATCGTTTTCGATGTTTTTCATCTTCTGCAAATAGTGAAACGCTATATTTGCCGCTAAAGTAAATCCCTACATTTTATGAGTTGGATACAGCATCCCGTAATTTTAGAAGCAGACCGCGTACGGCTTATTCCTTTGGAACATAGTCATATAGATGAATTGGCTGCAGTAGCCGCCGATGAGCGTATCTGGGAGTATATGTCTATCAATTGCGCCGAACGCAGTAAGATAGAGCGTCACCTGAAAAGCGCTATTCTAAAACGCGCCACCGGCGAACAGTATCCGTTTACGGTAATTGATAAACTCACTGGTAAAATGATAGGTAGTACATTGTTTCACAATATTGTAGCCGACCACAGAAAGCTGGAGATAGGGTGGACATGGTACGCACATGAATATTGGCGTACTGGCTACAACCGAGAGTGTAAATTGGCGCTATTAACCCATTGCTTTGAGGTTTTGAAAACAATACGCGTTCAGCTGGTAACCGACGTAAACAATGTACGCAGCGCTACTGCAATCGCTGGTATTGGCGCCACATTTGAGGGTGTGTTGCGCAATGAGCGCATTCGCGCTAATGGGGAATACCGCAATACGGCCATGTACAGTATTATAGAGGAAGAATGGCCGGAAGTGAAGCAAAAGTTGGTGGCGGCCATCGAACAGTACAGATAGCACGATTTTATTTTAAAAACTAATCTGCTGAAAATAATAAAGGGGTAATCCGTGCGAATTACCCCTTTCGTTATTCTATTCAATGCCTTTACCTCGCTATATTCACCGCTCTCAGCTCTCTGATAACAGTTACTTTTATCTGACCGGGGTACTGCATTTCTTTCTGTATTTTATCGGCTATTTCAAACGACAGGCGTTCGCTGTCTGCGTCGGTTATCTTCTCAGCTTCTACCATCACGCGTAGCTCGCGGCCTGCTTGTATAGCATATGCTTTTTCTACGCCATTATAGGCCATTGCCAGATTTTCCAGATCTTTTATGCGTTGCAGATAGCTCTGCATCATTTCGCGTCTTGCGCCTGGGCGGGCGCCGCTTATGGCGTCGCAAGCCTGCACAATTGGAGAAATAATGTATTGCATCTCCATCTCATCGTGGTGGGCGCCTATTGCGTTTACCACAGATGCATGTTCGCCGGCTTTTTCAGCCAATTTTGCGCCCAGCAGTGCGTGGCTCAGTTCTGTTTCTTCGTCTGGTACTTTACCTATATCGTGCAGCAAGCCTGCGCGTTTTGCGAGTTTCACTACTTTTTGTCCAAGACCCAATTCCGAAGCCATTATGCCGCACAGATTGGCGGTTTCCTTACTGTGCATCAGCAGGTTTTGACCGTATGATGAGCGGAACCTCATTTTACCCACAAGGCGCACCAAATCTTTATGCAATCCATGAACGCCCAATTCTATAATTGTGCGTTCGCCTATTTCCATTATTTGTTCTTCTATCTGCTTCTTTGTTTTCTCTACTACTTCTTCAATACGTGCAGGGTGTATCCTTCCGTCCTGAACAAGGCGTTGCAGCGACAGGCGTGCAATTTCTCTACGCAGCGGATCGAAGCAGCTCAATACAATGGCTTCCGGGGTATCGTCTATTATTAGATCTACGCCCGTTGCAGCTTCCAGTGCACGTATGTTACGACCTTCGCGACCTATGATTTGACCTTTTATTTCATCGCTTTCCAGATTGAAAACTGTGATCGCATTTTCAATAGTTACTTCTGCACCCAAACGTTGTATGCTTTGAATAATGATTTTCTTAGCCTCTTTACTTGCGTTTATTTTGGCTTCTTCCATTATATCTTTCACATGCGCCATAGCACGCGTGCGCGCTTCTTCCTTCACTACTTCCATCAACTCTGTTTTCGCTTGCTCTGCCGATAGTCCGGCTACTTTTTCTAAACGTTTGATGTGTTCTTCGTGATGACGATCCAGTTCAGCTTTTTTTATGTTAAAAGCCACCATCTGGCTTTCCATATTCTCTTTCAGCTGATCATATTCCTGAATCTGGCGTTGCACCGCAGCAGTTTTGTCGTTCAGCGACTGCTGTTGTTGTTTTAGTTTGTTTTCGCTTTCGGCAATCTTGGCATTTCTTTGGTTTGCTTCTTTTTCCTGAGTGTTTTTTAATTGATTAAAGTGTTCTTTTGCTTCCAGCAGCTTCTTTTCCTTCAGGGTCTCAGCCAGTATTTTTGCATCGTCCAGCGTTTTTTGGGCCTGGGCTTCCGCTCGTTTCACCTGAGCCTCCGCCTCGTCAACCTGTTTTTGGGTATCCTGAGCGAATATTTTTTTGCCCAGTAAAATACCTATTATTACTCCGACTACCGTGGCTACGACAGCGGCAATTATTGCGATCAAATCCATAATTTTTTAATGATTTTATTTGATAAATTACCAATAGCGCTCGCTTTGTATATAAATAATTTAAAATATATTAATTGAGCATAGCTTTAGCGTGCTAAGTTAATAAAACATTTTGGTATAGAAATAGTCGGGGTAAACATATAAATCCGTAATGTTTAAAACTTTTTGCACGTAAAACGCGCCACGCTGTTATCTTTGAGCAGTGTGTAGTACTGCAAGTACTGAGAAGAAAGTTAGCTTAGCGCTATGCTGCGTTTTTTAGTATTGTTTTTCTTAATTGGAATTTTATGTTTTTACCGTTGGCTTATGCCTTTTGCAATGTTGCAGTATTGCCTGTAAGGAGCGAGCCCACGCATCGCGCAGAGCAAACTACTCAACTATTGTTTGGGGAAAAGGTAGAGATCATTGAACTGGACAAGTCTGATTGGGCCAAAGTTGTAGTAGCATGGGATGGATACATGGGGTGGTGCAAGTTGTCGCAGCTGAAAACTATAGATATAAAAGAATACCGGAAGCCGCTCAAATATGTGGCTGCAAGTAATAACGACCGGTTCATTATGCCCGACGGCCATATGCAGATACCCTTGGGTAGCGAGCTGATAGGCATGAAGAAGTCTATGATAAAAATTGGGCACGAGGCAGGAAAGTTTAAAGGGAAAAAACTGAATATTAAAAATGCTGAGTTTTCGTTAGACAGTCTGAAAAATGCAGCTATGCATTATCTGCACGCGCCCTACCAATGGGGCGGACGTAGTATAGCGGGTATAGATTGCTCGGGTCTTACGCAAATGGCGTACAAACTATGCAACCAGCAGTTGCCGCGCGATGCAAGTCAGCAGGTAAACATGGGGGTAAGCGAGTTTTTGCACAATGCACAGTGCGGCGACCTTGCATTTTTTGATGATAAGGAAGGTAAAATAGTACACGTAGGTATGATGCTTGACAATAAGACCATCATACACGCCACCGACACTGCCGGTAGGGTAGTGGTAGACAGGATAGATAATGGAGGCATTATTAGTATATCGCTTAAAAAACGCACCCACAACCTGCGTGTGGTAAAAAGGGTAGGCGGTATTAAGTAAACGAATATAGATGTGCGCCTGGATCAGGCCGATTTTTACAACTTTCACGGTTTTGTTTACGGTGCGTTTATTTTAATTACCTAAATTGCCGCACACAATCATGGAAAATTCGCAAAGCCCGACAACCGCCTCACCTCAACGGTGGCTACATTTTCTTGTATTAATTTCGGCTATTCTCATTGCTTACAGCAAAATTTTCAATGCCGGCTTCATGAACTGGGACGACCCGGATTATGTTTTTCACACCGCCGATATTAGTTCAGGTTTAGGATGGCAGCAAATAAAAAATTGGTTTTCCACTTACTACATTGGCAATTACCAACCGCTGCCGGTTTTTACTTATGCGCTCGATCATTTTATAGGCGGTGAGCATCCATTCGTTTACCATCTCGACAACCTGATTTGGCATATAGCGGATACAGCCTTGGTATATGTTTTCATAAGCAGGTTGCAGCGCAATTTGTGGGTTAGTTTTTTTGTCGCATTACTGTTTGCCGTTCACCCGGTACAAACGGAAAGCGTATCGTGGATTGCAGCCAGAAATAAGGGTATGAATACTTTTTTCTACCTCTCTGCCTTGATAACGTATACAGGTTATCTACACACCAAATCGCTGAAAAAGTTACTGCTGGTTGCGGTTTTTGGGTTAGCCGCTTATTTATGTAAGGCTACTGCATTATCATTACCGCTGGCTTTGTTTGCGGTCGATATATGGATGGAGCGTCCGTTGAAGGGTGTCAAGGTTTGGTTCGAAAAAATACCGCTGATAATTATAGGGTTGCCCATTGTTTGGGTCACGCTACACGCCCAGACTCAGGTCGATTTTCTCGACCACCATCAGCAGGCCGGGATCTTCGATACCATTGTTTATGCTGGGTATGCTTTCACCTCGTATATAGCGCAGTTGGTTTTCCCGGTAAATTTATCAGTCCTTTACCCTTATCCGCCAGCGCTTGGGGCGGTTCATTATTTATTCCTTTCGTTGGCAGTAGCGGTCGTTGCCGCAATACCCTATGCTTATTCCAGACGTTGGTATCCGCTGGCAGGGGGCTTATTATTTTTTACTGTCAATATGTTGCCGGTTTTACAGTTTGTTCAGTTCGGAGAAACATTAATGGCCAATCGCTATTTGTATGGCGCATGTATTGGGCTTTTCTATCCGGTTGTTTTTTACTTGTTTCAGTGGCTACAGTTGCGCGCCCGTCAATCGGTAGCCATAGTAGTGTCGTCGGCTCTGTCTGCAGCACTTTTAATTGGTACTTTTTTCAGGAACGATATTTGGTTGTCTGAGGTTAATTTTTGGGCATCAGTTATAGACCGGTTCCCCGATTCTCCGGTTGCTCAGTACAGCCTTGGCGGCGCCTACCTGAAGTCTGGTAATCTTGCGCAAGCAGAAGAATACCTCAATAATGCAACACTTTTAGCCCCTGACAATTACAAGGCTTGGTACAATAAGGGAATGCTTTATATACGCGAAAACAGACCTATGGAGGCGCTGGATGCGCTGAATCGTTGCCTTGCTTTGAATAATTATGCCAAGGCGTATATGAGCAGAGCATTGTTATTTCAGTCGACCGGAAGACCGGAACAGGCGATAGCGGATGCAGACAAAGTTATTGCCGCCCAGCCCGACAATAGCAAGGCATACCACCTTAAAGCCGACTGTCTCGACCAAATGGGTAAAACTGATGAGGCAATATCTAACTACAGCAAAGCCATTGGGCTTACAGAAAACGAAGCGCTATTATTCATACGCCGTGGGCTGACCTTTGCCAAGGTCGGCAAAACAGATATGGCCATTAGAGATATAAACCACGCTATAGAACTCAAGCCTAATAATGGCGAGGCGTATTATTACCGTGCTTTAATAAAATACCGTAATAACCAGAATGCCTGTCAGGACTTGCAAGCCGCCGTGCGCAACGGGTATGCTCAAGCCAACGAATTGCTTGGTAAACTTTGCGGACAGTAAACGCGGGTGTTATTGTTTCACACCAATAACCGGTATCTGCCTGCTAAAAATTATTCTGTTTAGTTCCGCCACCTCGTTTTTGGTTATCTCTTTGTATTTTTCTAATTGTGTAGTCACTTGGGCGTTTAGTTCTTCGAAGGCTTGCTTTACTTGCGCCGTTGGTGCATTCCATCCGCTGGAAGCCACATTGTATAACGCCGACATGCGGTCATTTAGTCGCATAGGGTAGTTTAGAATGTCTTGACCTGCTTTTGCCTTGGTTTGGTATA
>CAZLPE010000137.1:0-9698 GCA_964561325.1 uncultured Flavipsychrobacter sp. | reverse complement strand
GCTGTGTGTACAAAGAAACGATCATAGTCGCCCTCGCACAATCCGGTAATTTTCAAGGTGCTGTCAGGTCCAATGAAGCCGGCTGCTGTCTTCGGAACTCCGCCAAACAAATATTCCAACGTATCCAGTTGTCCGGGATTCAAACCATACAGCGTTATTTCACCATCGCAATAACCGCACTTTGTAGGCGGTATATAAGAAAGTGTACGCAGGTTGAATGGTGGATTGCGCAAATTCAGCGGCCCTACAGGGCGAGACATGCAGAAACCCTCTTTTACTCTTATATTATCATAGACGCCAGCAAATAGCCCTCGAAGCGTGTCTGTCCCATCAGCTTCGACGACAAACCCAACTCCCGGCTGAAATACGGTATTATAATCAAAAAACGCAGTGTCTACATCGCCCGGCGTAAGTCGGTGCAACACAATAGTACCGTCATTTGCTCCGCACTGTGTGGGGTTTGTAAATGTTGCAGGCGCCACAATTAATGGCGTATCTATTGTAAACGGATACACAACACCGCATTGGTTCGATACATCAGTATAGATTTTTATCCAGTAATTTCCCGGAGCCAAACTATCAATAAATGATGTTGTATCTACGAAAGTCTGTATCGTGTCGCCCAGTATATCGCTCACTTTTATACGCCACGGCTTACCCGTTCCGCCGGGTATAATGTAAAATGCCGATTTCCGCGTACAAGTGGCCGGAGAAATGACAGAATCACGCACTGTTGGCACAGGGAATACGGTTACGGTAAACGCCAGCGTGTTGGTACCCGTTATCGGGCAGTTATCGTCCGTAAAGTTGATATAGAAGGTATAATCGCCCGGAGCTACAACGCCTGTTGTTGTAACCCATGTAAAATGCGCATGCGGATGGCTTGTATTATTGCTATCTACCACAAAGACTGCGCCGGGAGGTAAACCCGTTGCTGTAACAGTAATGTGGTTGGATGTATCAGGCTCGGTTGGGTTAAAATGTAGCGTAAATGAGCCGCTATTGCCACAAGCAACAAAGTGATGCGAATCGAGCGTGTCGCCAGAGCCGGCAAACGAATCAATGTCTCCCGTAGGCGAGGTATTGACGCAATCAATAATATTAAAGCTCATTTCTCGTTGCATCGATCCCATAAATGTATCATGCCTGAATTCGCGAATGTTGTACACCACAACAGCGCGTTGCAAAGCCACCGGATAAAAACATATTTGACCGGTAAACTGATTAAACGAGAATCCAGACGGAGTACCATCTCGAACTATAAGTGGAGTTGCTGCAGAAATAGCTTGTACAAATGGCGTAGTCCATGCCGTGCCTCTATAAGTTACAGAGCCGCCAACAGTACATCCTGTACCGCCCGATCCGCTTGTAGCCGCCGTAAGGTAAAACATCAAACTATCGCCGCTTGGGTTGGTACGGCTGGTGTCGTAAATATCTACCGCGCCCGGATTGTAACAGTCTTCATCGTTAATGCAAAAGAAAGGAGTAGGCACCACCGTAAGCACAGGGCTGGAATTGGGATGATAGAAGTTGTCGAGCGTATCAATAAGCTGCATGGTAGTGCCGCCTAATATGTTAGTAAGCGCCGCTGCCCTACCTGCCGCCGAACCTCCGCCGTTACCGCCTGTGTAAATCAAACGCCAGTTGTGAGCGGGTCCAGAAAACGTGTAGGTGTTTTTGTACGTAAAACGCTTAATACCGGGTATGGTATATGCCGGATTTGTACATTGTGTCAGAGACGAATCGCGCGGGCAAACAGGTGTAATCTCTTTACCTGTAGTAGGCGCAATAATGTTCAGATCCACTGAACCTACAGCCGTTGGACCATTATATATGCAAACGTGCGGCCTTGAAGTAGGTAATGTAGAAAACGCGCCTGCGCTACTCGGACCGCAGTCGCCATATAGATTTACAGTTATTTCGTACGTATTACCCGAAATCCATTTATAGTAAAGGTCGGCGCCCACAATGTGCGAAGCGCGCGCCCCAACACCCATCAATACTATGATGCCTGCTAACAAAAAGCTGCGCAAAAAAAGTGGTAGATTTCTTTTCATACATTTATACAATACAAATTACAGAAATAAAACATTAATCAATACAACTAAACACAATCAACCAACCCACAGCGCTGCCGCGCTGTTCGATTGACTCAAAGAGTAAAAATAGTCATTTCTCTGTAAAAAAGAAATAAATATGCCCAAAAACCAATAATTATTCCAAAAATGTCAAGTTTCAATAACAAGCACCTTCGCTTAACTCGTGCCAAAACAGCTTACTGATCAACCAAGCCGTCAGCTGAAAATCACTTACCGTGCAGTAGCCTGTTATGAAATTACGAATAGGTATTTTAGTAATTCTCAGTAATCCATTACACCTTATCGCTGAATTGCTTTATGCAAAAACTGCACTTCTACAACCTATTTCAATTTATTTAGGATTAGCAAAAAACCTTTATCTATATTCACACATCAAAATAATCGCTGAAAATTTGTTCAGGCAATTATGCGCCATATTACTCGTATCTCTCACTGTTGCGTCTTGCAATCAGGCAAGTCATTCCCTTCCACCGGCATCTAAACATTTCGATAGTATTTTAATCGTTGCGGAGGCCGCATTCGACTCGGGATTCAGCAAAAAGGCGATGGAGCTTGCCGCAACCGGACACCGGAGCATTCCTAAAAAAACCGTATCCGACGACATTAATTACTACGCATTTTGTTCTGGAATGTATAGACGCGACCCTCCGGATTACGACAAACTACTCGCCTATTCTGACAGCCTTAACATAACGCTCGAAAAAAACAACCTGACCACTGTAGCGCCCGACCGCTACATTATGGGGCTAAACCGTAAGGCCGACGCACTTTTTGCAAAAGGCCAGTACACAGAGGCTTACGATTACTATTACAAAGCCAAGAAAATAGCAAAAGACAATGGCGATTTCTGCTCGTTGAGCAACTACAGTCATAGCCTTGGTATGGCCTTATACCGACAGCAGAAATATCTATTGGCTGCGCGCCGATTTATGGAATCTTACGAAGAGTCGTCTGGTTGCCCGGCAGATTTCACAACGTTTTACCACCGGCAGGAGTTGCTCGACAACATTGGACTGTCGTATACCCACGCCCACAAATACGACAGCGCGATGCTCTATTACAACAAAGCGCTCAGCTTTGTAAACGAAAACGTTGCGAAATTCGACAAAAACGAAAAATTCTTCATCTCTGCAAAGGCGGTAATAATCGGCAATATGGCCGATGTATACATTGCGTTGAAAAATGCAGATACTGCTATCTCGCTGCTAAAGCAGAGCATATCAATTAATTTGCAAAAAGGGTACGTCAACTCAGATGCCCTTACTGATCACATAAAACTCGCCAATTTATATTACCAAATCGGCGACATTGGCGAATTGCGCACTACATTAAACCTTATAAAAGCTGAACTCGACTCCATACCCGACAAAACCGCGTCGCTCAACTGGCAAAAACTAATGTGGAACCTGCACGACGCTGAAAAAGATACGCTGCAAGCCTACAGACATCTATATGCATACGAAAAACAACGCGACTCAATGGTTGCAACTATTTCTGCTTTACTGGCTACCGATTTCGACGGCCGCATACATAGTATGGAGCGTCAGTACCAAATAGCGTTGCTCAATAAAAACAGTAAAACAACAAAAATATACCTCTTTGTCGCCGGACTGGTAACAATAATGGCGCTGGCAATAGTAGGGCTGATATGGCGAAGCGCACGGCGCGCACGAAAAAATGTCGCGTCGCTTACTGCGCTGAACAAGCAAATAAATGACCAAAAAGACCAGCTTATCAGCACACTCAACGAGCTGGAAATAAAAGATCGCGATAAAACCCGTATTCTAAGATCTGTAGCGCACGATGTGATGAACCCTATAGCCGCTATTATGGCGCTCACCGATATTCTGCGCGCCGACCTGGGAGAAATATCCGACGATAACCAAAATATTATAGCCCTGATAAAAGAAGCCTGCACTAATTCGCTGACGCTAAGCAAAGAAATTCTGGAAGCCGCAGTAAAAATAGATAAGGCAAAATTGGTGAAAGAACCTCTTGAAATCGACAAATTGGCCGCTAATTGCGTAGACCTGCTCAACAGAACCGCCGCGGTAAAAAATCAATCCATTTCGATACAAACAGAACAAAACAACCTTGTAGTGAATGCAAACAAAGAACAAATATGGCGAATACTTAATAACCTGATAGCAAATGCTATAAAATTCAGTTACCCCAACACAGAGATAGGCGTAGCAGTACGTAAAACAGACAAGTACGTTAGGATATCGGTAAAAGATCAGGGCATAGGCATACCGGAAAAGAATAAAGGCATGGTTTTCGACATGTTTACAGAAGCTAAAAATGTGGGCACTGCCGGCGAAACGCCACACGGACTGGGTTTATCCATTTCACTGCAAATTGCGAAGGCTCATAATGGCAACATATGGCTTGAAAGTCAGGAAGGCGTAGGTACAACTTTCTATCTCGATTTGCCGCTTGCGGGATAAAAGGAATAGCCATTTTTTCGAAAGTATTGGCTATTAAGCGTTTCGGGCAACAACATCGCCTCAAAATAGTCGATTTTATTGTTATTTGATGGTTAATTCTTGCGAATAATGCCTCAGAACTATTCATATTGCTGTTTATCTGATTCTTACGCACTCTTTTTTCGGAATTTTAGCGGATATTTGCGAAACTGCATATAATTTTATACACTATTTGCGTAAAATTGGCAGAAACCTCCATTTAAAACCACATGCCCAATATACTAGTTATAGAAGATGACGATATTATGCTCAAGGCTATCAGAAACATTCTGAATAAGGATGGCTTTAATGTAGTCACTGCGCAAAATGGCAAAGAGGCTTTTGAGATGCTGGACACCGCAACCTACGACATTGTGCTTACCGACCTGATGATGCCCTATGCAAATGGGCTGGAAGTGGTAAGCCGAATAAGAAACGACAACGATAAACGAGGCGTAGGAATCATTGTTGTGTCGTCGGTAGGTAATGAAGAAACAATAACGGAAGCCTTCAGATTGGGAGCCGACGACTACCTAAAAAAACCAATTATGGCCGGCGAACTCTTGACGCGGATTCGCAAACTACTGGCCAACAAGAACAGCAAGACTCAGTTTGTTACCAAAAAAAAATAGGGATTAATTCATGTGGAGTGACCTTGTAGATTTACTTTTATCGGCTTACGAACAATATAGCTTACTCCCGCTTTTTATTGAGATAGCGCTTGCTTTTATAGTAATCGCTATCATTGCTACTATCACCGCTTACACATCTATACTGGTGCGGCGATACAGGGCATATGTACATCAAAAAAGGGTTGCCTATCTAAGCCCCAAAATAGAAGACTTAATAACCGAACAGGTGCTGCTCAACGAGAATATGGATAAAGACCTACCCATAGAATCGATTGAATTTGACAAAGACGCACTGAACAATAAAATATACAAAAAAGAGGAAGTAAGGCAGATTCTTATAGATACGCTGATTCGCTACCGCAAAAACTTCAGAGGCGAAGTGGGCGAGCTTTTACGCAAGCTGTATGTTGACATGAACCTACAGGAAGATTCGTACAAAAAAATGAAATCGCGTAAATGGGAGTTAAAAATCCGCGCCCTATCCGAACTGACGCAGATGGACATTGCCATTGCCGACGTGACGCTGCTACCGCTAACCAACAGCCGCAACCCTACCCTGCGCGCCGCTGCCAGAAACGCATATATACAGCTAAGTAAAAACGAACCTTTCAAGTTTTTTGATATAGCCACCGAGCCCATTCTTCCATGGGATCAACTCGAAATGTTTAAAATTATTACTACCAGCAAGGATATTGCCATCCCCAACTTTGCAAGGTATGTAAGCTATTCATCAAACAAGAGCATTGTGTCTTTTTGCTTAAAACTAATAGCTCACTACGATCAGCAAAGCGCAATACCCGCGGTAGCCAACCTACTGGAGACAAAAGATCACTACTTCCGGGCAAATGCAATCAACTGTCTGGGTAAACTTTCGGCCGAGTCTATAGAGCACAAACTGGCATTTATGTACAACAGTCAGCCCATCAACTGTCAGGTAGAAATATTGAGAGCGATGGGCGCAATAGCGTCGGGCAAACACCTCGAGTTTCTTAAGAACGAATTTTTATATTCGTTCAACTTCGAAATTCAAATGGCGGCTGCGCGCGCTATAATTTCACATAACACACAAGCATCGAGGTCTATGCTGAACGAACTGATGGAAACAACCGACGAAGGAACAAAACTGATTATTAAACACTGTCAAAATCCATTGATTAAATACTAACACCGGAAAGCATTGATATAACAAGCGTAGTTAACAACGCAAATAGGAATAGTGTGGGTACTTTTGCTACATTTGCATGACAACATATTGTTATTTTCCACCAACAAAATACAGTTCATCACCTTAAAACCGGAGTTGACAACCATTGTAACAATAAAAAATACGAGATACATTACCTTCAGCGCAGAAATAGATTTTTAAGTGTTTGTGATTTTATAAACTGTAGCGGCGATAACTTAACAGAATGAAACTAAGATGAAAGTAATTACCGATTTTTTTACCAGAGGCAATTTTTTTGAAACAATTGGTATTTTCTACCAGTATGTAGTATTTATATACGGAACATCGCTGCTGATGATATATGGCATATTGGCTATTATGTCGCTTACCTCTATCATCAGATACATGAAAAAAAATGCGTCTGTAGATTATAATATCATTGTAGAATCTCCGCTTGCCCCAGGTATTTCTGTTATTGCGCCTGCCTTCAACGAAGGTGTAACCATCATTTCTAATGTACGCTCCCTGCTTACCTTCAATTATCCAAAATTTGAGGTGATAATTATTAATGATGGTAGCACCGACGATACGCTGGAAAAACTCATAACCGAATTTGAAATGGTGGAAGTGGAGTATGCGTATCGTGAAAAACTGAACTGCAAACCGGTAAAAAGAATTTTCAGATCTACAAACCCGGCATACGACAAACTATCTGTTGTAGATAAGGTAAACGGAAAAAGTAAGGCCGACGCATCAAATGCGGGTATCAACATTTCCGCCTTCGACTATTATCTGTGTACAGATGTGGATTGTATTTTGGATAAAGACACGCTGATAAAGCTGATCAAGCCCTTCATGGATGAGGAAACCACCATCACCAAAGAGGTGAATGGCGATGTGCTAATAGAAGACGACTACAAACGCGTGATAGCTTCGGGGGCTACACTGCGCATGGTAAACTCCTGCGATGTGGATGAAGGATTGCTTATCCGCGCCCGCCCGCCCCGCCGTTTTCTGCCGCGTTTTCAGGAAATGGAGTACATACGCGCCTATTGCCTTGGTAAGATGGGTTGGGATCTGATAAATGCCGTACCCAATGTATCTGGCGGCTTGGGCATGTTTGACAAAGAAATATCTGTAAAAGCGGGAGGTTACGACTCGCAGTCGTTTGGCGAGGATATGGACTTGATTACCCGCATGGGCGCGTACATGACAGATAACAATAAAAAATACTCTGTTAAATACGTACCCGTAACGTTGTGTTGGACAGAAGGACCTACTACGCTAAAGGTGTTTGGGCGTCAGCGCAGTAGATGGGCGCGCGGATTGGCTCAGATAATGAGCATACATCGCAAAATTCTTTTCAATCCTCGATACGGACGTATGGGTTTGATAGTATTCCCGTATCACTTTTTATACGAATTGATGGCGCCTATCATTGAATTTTTAGGAATTCTTTTTTATATTTACCTCATATTAACAAACCAAATCAACTGGCCGTACGCTATCATACTCATAATATTTGTATACACATACTCTGTTATGATTACCACGCTGGCCTTGCTTTGGGATCAGATTACATTTAAGTACTATAAAACTTGGGGCGAAACGATTGGATTGTGCCTTATGGCTTTTATTGAGCCGTTTGTATACCACCCGTTGATCGTTTTCTTTGCTCTGAAAGGATATTATAACTTTGTTACCGGCCGTAAGCACGTTTGGGGCAATATGCAACGACAAGGCTTGGGGGCGCAAAAGAAAAAAACACCCGCAAAAGCTGGCTAACTTAACAATTAAATACAACTAAAAATGAGATCACCATCCAGATTGGTGTTATTTATTTTATTTTCTTTTTTGTGTATTACGTCAAATGCCCAATGGCTCAAAAAAAGCGAGTCTTCAGACGATTTGTATAAAGAAGCAAAAAAAGAAATTGAACTAAAACACTACCAGAAGGCTATTAATCTTTGCAACAAAGCAATAGACATCTCGCCGAAAAACCTTGATCTCTACTTATTGTTAGGTCGCTCGTTTGCACTTGCTGGCAAGGTAGACAGCGCTCGCCTGCAGCTGAACTACGTAATACAAAAAAGCCCTAAGTACAAAGACGCCTACATCTACCTTATAAACGTAGAAGTTGTGGCGTGCAACTATGCACAGGCGCTGGAATATGCCGACATGGGCTTGAAACAGTTTCCCAACGACCGGGAAATATTGTTGAAAAAACTGGACATCTATAACAAAGAAGGCGACTGGATAGAAAGCAACAAACTTTCAGAATACTTATTTGACAGGTACAGCGGCGACGGAGAAATACGTAAAATATTTCTCGACTACAAGCTTACGTTAGCAAGGCAATACTCCCACCGCGGTTATATAGAGATTGCCAAACGCGCCTACGAGTCAGTTCTGGAGCAGGATCCGTTAAATAAAGAGGCATTGCAGGCAGTGTTTGCACTCGATGTACGTTCGGGCAATTACGAGAGTTCGCTGGCATATACCAACCGCGCATTGCAATCTACCCCAAACTCATACGAATTCTTGTTGAAGAAAATTAGCATTCTCGATGCAATGTCGCGCTACGTAGAGGCTATTGCCGTTGTGGAAAAACTATTGAAGCTATTCCCATCAAATCCCGAAGTGCAGAAATTGAATATCTACTTGCGCATGGAAGCAGGAAGGTACTACATGAATACCGACCCCTACTTACAGTTTCAGGGAGTGCTTGAAAAAGAACCCAATAATCGCGACGCACTTAATTATGTGATAAACATTGCATACAGCCGCGGCCTGCTCAACGACGCATTGTCTTGGGCAAACGTTGGTCTGAAAAAAAATCCTAACGACCGCGAACTGCTCACAAAAAAAATGGGCGCGCTCGAAGGCCTGAAACGCTACGGATCGGCATCTAACATTGCAGAAACCATATACAAGAGCAGCCCTTCGCCGGCAAACAAAGAGAATTTTGTAGAGTTGAGAACATTGGCTGCAAAACAATACATGAACGACATGGAGTATGATAGCTCTATTACGGCATTAAAATCGGTATTGTTTTACGACCACTCCAACATTACTGCGCTCAACTACCTTACTAATACCTACATAGCGCAAAAACGCTACGATGATGCACTGCATACTATAGATGAAGCACTGACCTACTACCCGGGCGATGAGAAGCTACTGTATAAGAAAGCGGGCGTGTTGGAATCTTATCAGAAATACGCCGACGCTGCCCTTATCAGCAAACAGCTGCTGCAAAAATACCCCGACAGCCGTCCTTATCTGGTTGCATTTGTAGAGCAATCATTGCAAGCGGGACGTCAGTCTATGCAGTACG
>CAZLPE010000136.1:0-9857 GCA_964561325.1 uncultured Flavipsychrobacter sp. | reverse complement strand
TCTATAGGTCTGGAGGCGGTGGAGCTGGCGCATCGCCCAAGTTGCGCTGCCGAACACCTGCAAGAATACCTTGCCGCTCACTACAATCGCGAAGCCATTACGCAGGAACTTACCAACCCTGATAACATATACCACATAATATACCACAACAACCAACCGGCTGGATTTTCAAAGATCGTTATCAATGCGCCCCACGCAAATATCGCTGCGCCCAATGTTACCAAGCTCGACCGTATTTACCTGCTACATCAGTATTTTGGCATGGGGCTTGGCGACTCGTTGCTGGCGCATATAGCGGCATTTGCACGTATGCATAACCAGACCGGCATATGGCTATTCACCTGGACAGGCAATGAACGCGCTATCAGGTTTTATAAAAAATCCGGCTTTTCTATCATCGGCAGCCACAGTTTCAGGGTATCGGGCGCTCACTACAATCCTAATCACCATATGTATCTGCAGTTGTAGCCATGCTTATAGGGCTTAACACTGGCGTAATATACCCGCTAACTTGCTTACCTTGCGGCATATAGTATTATGCGCAAATCTGTTCCCGTAGCTACACAATATCTGTTTTCGGTCTACCTGCTTGGGCTTTGCTTTTTCATAGCCTATCGCTTATTGCTCATAGGCGTTTGCTTCCGGCAGTTTGCAGCAGCGCCGGGAGCGCCATGGCTTATGACGCGGTCGATATTCATGGGTTGGCGGTTCGATACCGCAGTTAGCGGCTACTTGCTGGCGCTGCCGGCATTGGCATTACTTATCAGCGAGGTAGCGGGCGTAGTGCATAGGTATCTGCTCGGCGCGCTGCATTTGTATCTCGGCGTTGTGTATTGGGTGGCATTGTTTATTTGCAGCGCCGACATACCGTTTTTTGTCAACTACGGCAACCGCATCAATATCACTATACTCAACTGGTCGTCGTCGCCCATGTTTATGTTCAAGATGGTATTGCAAGACAAGGGATTTCTGGGCTATTTTTTATTATCCCTTCTTGCGGGTGTACTGCATATTGCATTGCTGCGCAAAATATACCGGACATTCAAGCCGCAATTTAGCGCACTGAGCGCTCGCCCGCCGCGCCGTCTTGCTAAAACAGGCTATACCCTACTCTTTCTCGGTTTGCTGTTTTTAGGCATCCGCGGCCGCACCGACGAGAAGTCGCCCATGGTGCCGGGCACCGCCTATTTCTGCGGCTACAACGCTTACAATCAGGCTGGGCTTAATCCGGTATTCACCTTTGTGTGGAGCTACCTAGATGGCATGAAAGATGAAAATAAACTACTACAACTAATTGATAATCAAACTGCATTGGCAAACGTACGTAGATGGCTACATGCATCTGCCGCTGATAGTTCGTTGCGGCGAAGCGTAGCCGCAACAAAGAGGCAAAACAACTATAACGTAATACTCGTGCTTATGGAAAGCATGAGCGCAAACTACATGACCAGGCATGGCAATACGCAAGCCCTAACCCCTAATCTCGATACACTCGATAGCCGGAGCACAACGTTTACAAATTATTATTCTGCGGGCATCCACACATTCAATGGCGTTTTTTCTACGCTCTATGGCTATCCGGCGCTAATGGCGCAACATACTATGGAGGGCACAGTAATACCTGCCTATTCGGGATTGCCCGGCTTTTTTGCTGCAAGGGGGTATCAAAACTGGTACTTTACTACCCACGACGATCAGTTCGATAATATTGGCGGCTTTTTGCGCGCTAATTACATCACTAATATAGTTAGCCAAACCGACTACCCTTTTTCGAAAGTGCAAAGCGCATTGGGCATCAGCGACCACGATATGTTCGATTTTTCATTGCCCTATATCAATAAACTGCATGTATCAGGAAAGCCATTTTTTGCAGTATACATGACCAGCACAAACCACAACCCTTACCTTACGCCAACAAACATACCCTTTACGCCAAAACACAAAGATATAAGAGGCGGCTGTGTAGAGTATGCCGATTGGGCGATAGGAAGATTTATGAAAATGGCTGCTACAGAACCCTGGTTCGATAGTACAGTATTTGTTTTCATTGGCGACCACGGCACTTACGACGGTCCGCCGGCCTATGGCAGTTTGCCGCTATGCTATAATCATGTGCCCTGTATTGTGTATGCTCCGCGCCTGCTACCTGCACATACCTACAATACACCCGGCGGACAAATAGACCTTTTCCCAACGCTTGCGGGAGTATTGGGTGGAGCATACGACAACAACACCATGGGTGTAGACCTCATAAACGAAGGGCGGCAATGGATGTACTTTAGTCAGGACGATAAAATAGGCGTTGCAGATACCAGTAGTATTTACGTTTGGCAAAAAAACGGACCCGAATATTTTTTCGACCTTACATCGCGACAAGACTTGCTACCAACGCACCGCGCCAAGGCCGACAGTATGAAAACCTATGCCTTCAGTATGGTGCAAGCCGCCCAATGGCTAAGAGCCAACAAGAAAACAGGCAAATAAAGCTATATAACCACCGGCGAATTAAAAGTTTCGTCTGCTGAATAACTAAGCCCCCATGCTGCCATAGCCTTTAGTACCGGACTCAATGCCGCTCCGGCATCGGTAAGGCTGTAGGTTACGTGGGGCGGCACAACCGGCTGCGCCACACGCGTTAGTAGCTTGTCGGTTTCCAGCTCCTTTAGCTGCTGTATCAGCATTTTTTCGGTTATGGCGGGCAATGCACGTTTTAGCTCGCCATAGCGTAGCGGCTTACTGCTCAGGTGATACAAAATCAGCGCTTTCCACCTACCGCCAATGCGCTCCAGCGTATAGGTAACCGGGCATTTACTCAGCGCAGCCTGTTTATTTAGCTGGTTGGTCGATGTTTCTTTTACTACATACATAAATACCTACTTTTTGGTTAGTACTTGTTGATAAGTAAGTACAAAGATACCTTTGTGCAACAAAAAACAAAAACAAAAATGAAAATAGTAGTAACAGGTTCCCTGGGTCACATCAGCAAACCATTAGCCGCTGGCCTTATTGCCGCTGGCCACCAAATCACTGTAATAAGTAGTTCGCAAAACAAAGCGCACGATATTGAGGCGCTTGGCGCAACGCCTGCTATTGGCTCTGTAACAGATGTTGCATTTCTGACAGCCGCCTTTGCTGGCGCCGATGCCGTATATACCATGGTTCCCCCCACCTGGGAGGCTACCGACTGGAAAGCGCACATACACAACGTGGGTAAAAACTATGCTGCGGCTATACAAGCTGCTGGCATAAAAAAAGTGGTAAACCTTAGCAGCGTTGGGGCGCACATGCCTACCGGCTGCGGGCCCGTTAGCGGTCTATACGGCGTAGAGGCCGAACTGAATGCACTGTCTGGCGTAGATGCGTTGCACCTTCGCCCGGGCTTCTTTTATTACAATCTGCTAAGCAATATTGGGCTGATAAAGCACATGGGTATTATGGGCGGAAACTATGGCGACGGTACAAAAATGGTATTTGTGCACCCCAACGATATTGCAGCAGTGGCCATAACAGCATTAAACAAATGCGACTTTGCTGGCAAGAGCGTACAATACATATACAGCGATGAACGCGCTACCGCAGACGTGGCAGCTACTCTGGGCGCCGCTATTGGCAAACCTACCCTCGCCTGGGTAAACTTCACCAACGAAGACGCCCTAAATGGTATGCTGCAAGCAGGCATGAGCGCAGAAGTGGCCAACAACTATGTAGAAATGGGCGCAGCAATAGCCAGCGGCGAAATGCTTAGCGATTTCTATAACAACAAACCCGAAGCAGGACCTACCAAACTGGAAGATTTTGCAAAAGAGTTTGCCGCTGCATTTAGCGCATAGGTATATACAGATATTACCGCTGCTATGCAACGCCGTCGGCGCTGCATAGCAGCTTTGTGTGCCTACGCCATTATAATCACCATATTTGCGCTTACTGTTAATCAATATACAAAGCCTTACATAATTGGTATATTCTGCATACCCACATACAGGTATTAGCGCATTATTTCATTAGCTTTGACAAAGAATTGAAACCGTAAATAAGCTACGCTACTTTATAACAACCAACTATGGCAACAAGAAAAAGAAAACCTCTGGATAAAAAAATGCCGACATTCCGCGTAACAAGGAATGAAGACATTAAAGAAGAGCAAGATCTTCAAAAAGTGAAAGCGGAAGTACTAAAATCGCTGGAACAAAAGCAAGCCAACGATAAAGAATGGTATGACAAAGAATACGAGAAAAACCTGAAAAACATTAAATAAAACAAATACACAATTAAATGGAAGGCACATTTAAAACCAACAAAGGCGATATTGTAATTGAGTTTTTTGAAAAGGAGACCCCTAACACGGTGGCAAATTTCGTTAAACTTGCAAAATCAGACTTCTACAATGGCGTAAAATTTCACCGTATCATATCAAACTTTATGATACAGGGCGGCGACCCGCTAACAAAGGAAGATGCTAAAATGCACATGTGGGGCACCGGCGGACCGGGTTATAAATTCGACGACGAAATTGGCCCAGGCAATAACAATGCCGCCGGCACAATATCTATGGCCAATGCCGGACGCAATACTAATGGAAGTCAGTTTTTTATAAATGTAGCTAACAATCATTTTTTAAATACAAAACATACCGTTTTCGGGAAAGTAATAAAAGGGCTGGATGTAGTTGCTGATATTGCAGCTTCACCCACAAACGCATATGATCGCCCTATCGATCCGATTGTTATAGAATCAATAATATTTGAATAAGTATTTTACAATAAAGGTCGGCATTGCTGCCGGCCTTTATTGTATCTGTGAGCGGCATTTACATTAAATGAATACCTATATTTAAAAGGTAAAATATTTTACTTATCTTTGGAAGACCAAGGAGCATAAGATAACAGTAGTAACATTACTATAATAGCATACAAGTAATATACCTAAATTATATAGCTCTTAACCCTTCACAACGGCGGTGTACAAAAAAGTAACTGTCCGCTCAATAAGCCCTACCAGGCTCAAATAATTTGAATTTCGGAACGGCGCATAAAAAAATTTAGAACTGTTCTATAAGAATGAATGAACATTGTTAGACAATAGTGGGAGGGCTGGTTGCGAGCTTAAAATTGAGCAATCATACAGAGTATAGAATTGTAGAATAGGTTTAAAAAAGCTAATAAAGTTTATTAAATGGCAAAAGTTACATACAACAACAAAAACGCAGTTTTTTATCAAGCGCTTAAAGCAGACGTAGATAAGTATTTCAAAACCAACAACATTCGCAAAACCGGCAATTGGCGTTTATACATTAAAACCCTCACCTTAATACCCTTAGCCGTATTTGTATACATTTTTTTACTTACGCAACACTACTCCACACTCGGCGGCATATCGCTTAGTTTATTATTGGGCATGGCTCTTGCTGGCATCGGTTTTAATATCATGCACGACGCATGTCATGGTAGTTATTCATCAAAAAAATGGGTAAATGAACTGCTCGGACTCACACTTAATGCGTTAGGTGGTAATGCCTTTATCTGGAAACAAAAACACAATATCATACACCATACCTATACAAATGTAGATGGTATAGACGACGACATTGCTAAAAGCCCGGTAATCCGGCAGTGTCAGACTCAGATTTGGAAGCCTGCTCACAAAATTCAGCACATATACCTTTGGGTAGTATATGCCCTTAGTTCGTTCTTATGGGTTTTTGTAATAGACATGGTAAAGTATGGCACCAAGCGTATATATACCACCACAATGAACAAAATGGATGTTAAAGAGCATATTATATTCTGGATAAGCAAAGCATTATACATTGTGTTTTATGTAGTTATCCCGGTATATTTTGTGGGTTGGTCGGCATGGGGCGTGGGCTTTTTGTTTATGCATATCGCCTTAGGTTTATCGCTCTCCGTTGTCTTTCAGTTGGCGCATGTCGTTGAGGAAACCGAATTTGAGTTTGCAGGCTCAAATGATAAAGAAATAGAAAACGAATGGGCAATACACCAAATTAAAACTACTGCCAACTTTGCCCCCGACAGCAAACTAATTTCCTGGTATGTTGGCGGTCTTAACTTTCAGGTAGAACATCACCTTTTCCCCAGAATCAGCCATGTGCACTATCCCGAAATAAGTAAAATTGTGGCTCAAAAATGTAAGGAATTCAACATTACTTACCATTGCATGCCAACCATGGGCGCAGCAATAAAATCGCACTATAGGTTTATGAAGATGCTTGGCCAGCGTCCGGAAGTAGCGGTAGGTTGAGGCGCGATTTTAAAATAGGGAAGGAATTTTACAACCAATGAATACAGCTGACAACCATTAATTCTGTTGTTTGCAAAAAGCAATTTTTGCGTAATTTCATTGCCTGAAAACAAAACAAAAGTTCAGTTACGCTATGAAAAAACCGGTCGTAATTTCTGTTCTGGTACTCCTGCTTTTTATCGCCGGCTACATTTATTGGTCTTATTTCAACACATATAGCGAGGGATACAGAGAAGGTTTGTTACAGAAATTTTCTAAAAGAGGAAATATCTTCAAAACATTTGAGGGTGAATTAGTATTGCTCGGATTCGGACAGCGCAACTCCGGAACAGTCAATTCCAACTTTTTCTACTTCAGTGTGCAAGACAAGGCTCTTGCAGATTCGCTAGATAAGTGCATGGGCAAATCTATGCGTGTGCACTATGTTCAATATCGTAAAAGCCTGCCCTGGAGAGGAGAAAACTACAACGATAAAAATTCAGAAACCGGACAGTACGTAATCGATCATATAGACAACGTAAAAGAATCGAACGCCTACTAAAATATTTGGAGCAATAGCGCTACATTGCAGTAAATTGAAACGTTATGCGACACATGTTTTCATCCTGGAACTGGATCACAATAGTTATTGTAGTATTAATCGTTGCCTTCATCTATCGCCTGTTTGTTCGCCCGTCTGATGATTAATAGCAGCATAGCTACATAATTTGCAGGTAATAAAGTAAAGCCAACCGCTACCAAACAAAAGCAACTACATTATACCAGTTCAACATACCTGATTGATACAATAAAATATCGCCAAATAAAAACTGGCTGTTTCGGATGAAACAGCCAGTTTTTATTTTAAAATCACAAATCAGTATGCAGCTAAAGATTAGTGTGCAACCTGAATTTTGTTGTTGTAGCTGATTGATGCTGATTTAATGCTGATCATGTACAAACCAGTATTAAGATTGTTCAAATCAAGCTGAGTCATGCCAGCGCCTTCAGTCAAAGTAACATTTGTTTTGTACACCTCACGACCTGTGATGTCTGTAACTATAACAGAAGCATTTTCGTCGTTATTTGTTTCCCAAGATACATTCAGTTTACCTGTTGTTGGGTTAGGGAATGTATTTAAAGAAGAAGTTGCAGCCTTAATCTGACGCACGCCTACGAATATTGGAGTGATTGTTTTTGATATAGTATGCTGAATGAAACTTGCAGCAGTCATAGTAGGAGCGCCCGATGTAAGATTGATGCTTGTGTATGCAAATGTCAGGTAGCTTAATGCTTCTGGGAAAATCTTGTAGGTAGCGCCTACTGGCAGATTGCTAAAGCTGTAGTGACCAGTTGCGTCTGTAACAGTTTGTTGAATCAACTGATTTGTAGTTGCATTAATAACGTACATCTGAAGACCAACTGCAGGAGTTCCTGATGTTCCTTTATTTGCGCCAGTAGTAACATTACCGGCTATGAAGCCTGGTCCAGAAGTTATTGTACCAACATTCATGTCTATATTTTTATTGATGTCCGGTATACCAGTTGTGTGGTAAAAAACATCAGCATCACGCCAGTAATACGTGCTGTTGTGGTATGTTGGCACATAGCCATAAGTGGTGGTACTGGCTGTATCTTTAACCATAGCTTTTACTCTATACGAGTCGGTAGCTGGAGTTAAAAACCTATAGTAAACGCTTGTACCTGAAAAATAGGTACTTACAGAATCACAGGCAGTTAACATGAGTGACGAAGGATTGTATTTAATAAGCCAGATTTTTGCTAAACCACCAATAGCGCCATGGCTTAGCAATACATTTCCAGAAATACCTGTAAAAGGTAAAACAGTAACTGTATGCGTACTGTATGCCAACCCTCCGCAGCCCGGCGCCGCATAAGATATTACCGCCGACCCTGCCGAAATACCGGTAACCTGCCCCGTAGTTGACCCAATTGTAGCAACTGCAGTGTTGCCGCTGGACCATGTTCCGGGAACAGTTTGAAACAATCTAATTATTTCGCCGGCTACTACTGTAGCTGGCCCGGAAATAGTACCCGGTGAAGTTGTGTTTGTAACGGTCATTGTGTGCAGTGTCGTCATCGGTCCACATACAGAAGCAGTTACAAAAGATATCGTCACTACTCCTGTAGACACCGTTACTACTTTGCCTGTTGAGCCATCAATTGTAGCAACCGATGGATTGCTACTTGTCCATACGCCGGGTAAAAAGCCGGAAGTATCGCGCAATGTGACAGTGTCGCCCAAACACATTGTTCGAGGACCATAAATTGCGCTTGTTGTATCATTAATGGTTACTCGTGTATATACATAACAATTCACTCCTGTATTGTAATACACATCGGTATATCCGCCACGCAGACCAGTTAACAGTCCAGATAAAGAATCGATTCTTGCAAAATAGCTTATGACTGTTCTCCACTTGCCTCCAGTTACAGAATTTGAGAGCAAACTCGTAGATCCAGCACACAAGGTAGTTGTGCCAGAAATTGGCCCTGGCATGGGAGATACGGTAATACTGTGCGTAACAAAAGTACCAAGTGTATACGTTATTGTTGCACTGCCTACAGAAATACCTGTAACATAACCTGTAGCAGGATCTACAGATGCAATTGCAGGATTGCTACTCGTCCATACCCCACCTCTTACAGTGTCGTAAAGTCTAACCACACTTCCAGCGCAAACATTATGGAAACCAACAATAGGCTCGAGTCCATAACCGGCAAAAGCCAACAATAAAGCAATTAAAGTAAGATGGATTTGCTTTTTCATAATAAAGTATATCAATAGTTAAAAAAGTAATAAAGAATAAAAATAATCAAAAACTATCACTACGCCAAAAAATCAGCTAAGAAATGTGCCTATTCTTGTGATTTTTAGTAAGCAACCAACTCGACTAACCAAAACCAATAAAATGGAAAGAAATAACGCAACAGTTTTTTAAAAACAAACAAAAAAGCGACTGTCACATACTTTTGTAACAGTCGCTTACTTATACACATACTTAATTAGTGTGCAACCTGAATTTTGTTGTTGTAGCTGATTGATGCTGATTTAATGCTGATCATGTACAAACCAGTATTAAGATTGTTCAAATCAAGCTGAGTCATGCCAGCGCCTTCAGTCAAAGTAACATTTGTTTTGTACACCTCACGACCTGTGATGTCTGTAACTATAACAGAAGCATTTTCGTCGTTATTTGTTTCCCAAGATACATTCAGTTTACCTGTTGTTGGGTTAGGGAATGTATTTAAAGAAGAAGTTGCAGCCTTAATCTGACGCACGCCTACGAATATTGGAGTGATTGTTTTTGATATAGTATGCTGAATGAAACTTGCAGCAGTCATAGTAGGAGCGCCCGATGTAAGATTGATGCTTGTGTATGCAAATGTCAGGTAACTTAATGCTTCTGGGAAAATCTTGTAGGTAGCGCCTACTGGAAGATTGCTAAAGCTGTAGTGACCAGTCGCATCTGTAACAGTTTGTTGAATCAATTGATTTGTAGTAGAGTTGATAACATACATTTTCAATCCTACCGCTGGGCTGCCTGAAGTACCTTTGTTAGCGCCAGTAGTCACGTCGCCGGCTATGAAGCCTGGTC
>CAZLPE010000135.1:0-9864 GCA_964561325.1 uncultured Flavipsychrobacter sp. | reverse complement strand
AACCTGGAAGTGGTGACCTATGTAGACTACGAGTGTTTCCGCAGGTTTGAGACTGCCGGCGACTACCACACACCCGAATATGCAGCATTAAAGCAACGCATAACCGAGAAAATGCTGAACAGCATAGAGCGCGTAATACCCGGCGCTAAACAACACATTGTGCAGGCCGAACTGGGCACCCCCATGACCAACCGCCACTACATAAACAGCACCAACGGCAATGTGTACGGCACCGAAAAAAACATGATGCAGGTAGGCCCATTTTCGTACAAACACAAAACCGAAATAAACAATCTGTACCTCTGCGGCGCCAGCACGCTAAGCCATGGCGTGGGCGGCGCAACGCATTCGGGCGTAGCGGCGGCGGCTACAATACTCAACTGCAAAAAAGACGACTTGCTGCTACCCGACCCCACCCAAAACATACGCATATGCGATGCAGAAAAGCCTGAAACCTGGCCCGCCTACATACACCAGAAACGCGCCGACCGAGCGCGCCGCCTAAACGCAAAATAGCCCTTGCCGCAGTGGCAAAGGCTATAAAAATGTGGTAAAAACCATAGTTAACACACAGTGCAGAAAGCACAAAATAGCGCGTACCGCTACCCTACGCCAACTGCAACGCAGGGCGCTATGCATCTTTCTTGGGCGGCAAAGCAAAGGCTACCGCCTCATGATCGAAATTGCCCTTGTGGGCGCCATCGCAAAAAGGTTTGTTTTTAGATAATCCGCAGCGGCATATAGACACTACTGTACGTCCGGCGAGGTCGTAGGCGGCGCCTGTTTTATCTACAATCTCAAAGTCGCCCTCTATCTTTATCGAGCCGTTGTTGTTTACCGTTAGTTTGGTGGTTGCCATTGTGTTATACTTTTTTTGGGTGAAGATAATAGAATTTGCCCATAGCCGTCAGCATGCCGCTATAAGCTCTTCCCAATACTCTGCGGCGCGGCGCGTGTGCGGTATTACAATAGTGCCGCCCACAATGTTGGCCACAGCAAATATCTCGTAGATCTCGTCGGTGGTAATGCCCTGCTCGTGGCACTTGCCCAGATGATACTTAATGCAGTCGTCGCAGCGGAGCACCATACTGGCCACCAGGCCCAGCATCTCCTTGGTTTGCGTACTCAGCGCCCCCTCGGCATAAGTATTCGTATCCAGATTAAAAAGGCGGCCCAGCACCTTGTTTTGCTTACCCAGTATCACCTCGTTCATCCGGGCGCGATAGTCGTTAAATTCCTGTATCTGGCTCATATCTTGCGTAAAAAGCTGTTTATTATTTTAAAATCAAAGATAGCAAACCCACCCCAAAAACACCGCTCGCCAACATACCGCCGCATAACGTATTTTTACACCGCTATGGACAACAACGGAATAAGCGTAAACAAATACATAAGCGCATCGGGCTTTTGCTCGCGCAGAGAGGCCGACAAACTCATAGACATGGCCCGAGTAACCATAAACGGCGAACTGGTAATGGCCGGAGCCAAAGTAAACCCCGGCGACCGCGTAGAGATAGACGGCGAACCGCTGAAAGCCCCCAAACGCGCTATATACATAGCCTGCAACAAACCCGTAGGCATAACATCTACCACCGACCTGAAAGACAAAACAAACATCATATCCTTCCTCAATCACCCCAAGCGCATCTTCCCCGTTGGCCGCCTCGATAAAGACTCCGACGGACTGATACTCCTTACCAACGACGGCGACATAGTAAACAAAATACTACGCGCCGCCAACAACCACGAAAAAGAATACATAGTAACCGTAGACAAACCCATAACGCCCGACTTCATACGCACCATGGGCACAGGCGTGCCTATACTGGGCACTACCACCGGCAAATGCTATATAAAGCAAGAAGGCGGCCGCCGGTTCAGGATAATACTCACTCAGGGCCTCAACCGCCAGATACGCCGCATGTGCAGCTACCTGGGCTACGAAGTGCAAACACTCACCCGCATCCGCATCATGAACATCACCCTCGGCGCCCTGCCCACCGGCTCGTGGCGCTACCTCACCGATCAGGAAATAGACCGCCTCAACGCCCTGGTAGCCACATCGAGCAAGGTGGGGTGATAAACCTACGCATCAAACAAAAAAACGTAACTTGTAGCAAAATAATACACAATGAGTTTCTTAAAGAAAACACTGCTACCGGTTACGCTGGCTACTACCTGGATCAGTATTTCTGAATTTGCAAGAAATGAGTTGCTGGTGAAAAATTTGTGGGTAGCGCATTACAAAAATATGGGACTTACATTTCCGGCAGCGCCCATCAACGGCGCTGTTTGGGGCATATGGTCAGCATGTTTTGCAGTAGCTATTTTTATTATTGCAAAAAAGTTTAGCCTGCTACATACTGCTTTGCTGGCATGGTTTGTAGGCTTTGTACTTATGTGGTTATCAATCGGCAATCTGGGCGTTCTGCCATTTGGCCTACTGTATGCTGCTCTACCACTCAGCCTGCTTGAGGCTTTTGTGGCGGCATTAATCATCAAAAAAACATCGTAAACATGCTTAGTCCGCTTGCCCAAAAAAGTATAGACTATTATGGCGGCTCACTGTTGTGGCAGCGAGCCACAGGCATAGAGGCCGAAGTATCGGTAACCGGATTGGCATTTACCCTCAAGCGGCGGCCTTTCTTCCAACACGCCCGCCTAACTATGGATGTTGCCCAACCAATATCGGCTATAACGCCGATAGGCTCCAACCCGCAGCTAACGGGCGCCCTCTACCATGATACCGCTAAGTTGTTAGATGCACAAGGACAAACAATTGCCGAGCGAGCCAATGCACGCAGCTATTTCCCGTACGGCCGCCGCCTGCTATACTGGGACGACCTTGATATGGCCTACTTTGCTAACTATGCATTCTGGAATTACCTCACTTACCCACGCCTGCTCCTCAACTCATCTATCCGATGGGCTCAAATAAACGACAATACACTATTGGCAGAATTTCCCCGGCACATACCCACCCACAGCGCCCACCAGCAGTTTATTATAGACCCGCAAACCGGCAAGCTACAGCAACGCCGCTATACCGCAGAGGTTGTTAGCAAGGTGGCCAGAGTAGCCAACCAAATAACGGCACACAGCAGGCAAAACGGAATCAACTATCCGGCATCTATGGTGGTAACACCCATTTTTGGGAAAAACAAAATCCTACCAAGCCCCGTAATGATAGCAATAACAGTGCACAGCTATAATCTTTCAGGCATATAAACTACCCAAACCTCAACTGTATATACTTATCTAGCATATCGGGCGGTGTATGGGCTGTAATATTGTGGTCTTCTATAAACTCCTTTACCATTTTGTCTTGGTCGTTGCCCTTGCTTAGCGCCACATGGTATTCTATATCGGTAAACGACACCATGGTATATAGCGGAAAATACTGTGCAGGATACAGCTCTGCAATGCGGCGTTCTATCTTCAGTTGTAGCTGAAAGTCGGGCTGCGCCACCTTGTCGCGCATTACCAGATAGTTTTGCAGCGATAGGTCTTGCACCGCGTCGCCATTGGGTTTCCGCAGGCGTTCGTATTCGGCAAAGGTAGCGGCCCAGTCGTCGCCATGGCGCTGGTAGAGCTCCCACATCACCGTGCAGTCTTCAAAGCCGCAGTTCATACCCTGCCCATAAAATGGCACAGTGGCGTGCGCGGCATCGCCCATAAGCGCGGTGCGGTGGTAGTGCCAGGGGTAGCACCGCACAATAGCCAGCGACGACAGCGGGTGTTTTTCCCACACATCGGCCACATTGGGCATCATAGCATGAAAATCGGCAAACGTATCTCTGAAAAAAGCGTCCACCTTCTCGCGGGTCGTCAGGTTGTTAAAGCAATTGTCGTGGCCGTCTACCGGCATAAACAGCGTGCAGGTAAACGAGCCGTCGGCATTGGGCAGGGCTATCAGCATAAACCTGCCGCGAGGCCATATATGCAGCGTATTTTTATCCATTTTGTAGCTGCCGTCGGCATTAGCCGGCAACAGCAGCTCGCGGTAGCCGTCGGCTATGTATTGCTGACTGTAGTTGAATCGGTCCATCTTCTGCATGGCGTGGTAGCGCACCGCCGAGAAAGCGCCATCGGTAGCAAACACCACATCAGCCGCCACAGCCGTAGCTGCGCCGGTCTCGGTATTGCGAAAGTAGCACGTATTGGCCGCCATATCTACGCCCGTACATTCTTCGTTAAAGTGCAGTATGGCGTTTTGCTCCGCGGCATCCATCAGCTTACTGTTTATACCCCCTCTCGATACCGAGTATATGGCCTGCCCTTCGGCGCCATATTGCTGATAGGCGGTAGCGCCATCGGCAAGGTGCATAGTGCGACCATACATGGGTATGGCTATTTCGCGTATAGCGTCGCCAAGACCAATAGCGTCCAGCGCCTTCCAGCCGCGGTAAGAGGTAGCCAGATTTATAGACTTGCCCGCCGATATTGTAGCCTTGCGCATATCGGGCCGGCGCTCGTACACATGCACCTCATACCCGGCCCTGCTCAGATATACCGCCCACAACGAGCCTACCAGCCCCGATCCTACTATTGTTGCCTTTTTCATTGCGCCTTTGTTTTTACTGCGGCCGCATCAGCAGCCCTACTATTGCAGCCGCAATGCTACATATAGCCAGCAATAAATAGGGTGATTTTGGTCAGCGTTGTCGTATTTTTAGGGCAGCAGCAAAAAAAAACGCCGCAACAGCACAAAGCAGTTGCGGCGAAAAGCAGGTTATTATCTGCGGCTATTAGTTGCGTAGCGGCTTGCCGGTGGTTAGTATACTTTGCAGGCGTTCCAGCGTTTTCTTTTGTCCGCAAAGGCTCAGGAAGGCTTCGCGCTCCAGGTCAAGCAAATACTGTTCGCTCACCAGCGCAGGCGCACTCAGATCGCCGCCGCACATTACATGCGCCAGTTTTTCGGCTATCAGTTTATCGTGGTCGGTTATGTAGCGGGCGCGCCACATGCCGTGCACACCGCTTAGCAGTCCGCCCAGCGCCCCGCGACCCATCACCCTCACATCGGTACGCGGCGCAGGTTGTGTATATCCGCGTTCGGCAATAGCCAGCAAATTGCGTTTGGCATCGCCAATGCGCCTGTCGGGATTAATAGAAATATGATCGAATCCCGGACGAAGAATAAAATTATCAAACGCCTCATGCGCAGATGTAGACACCTTGGCCGTACCCACATTTATAAACAATTGTTGCAGGTAGTTGGTCTCAATATCTTCTTTTATAGCGCGGTCGCCGGCGCGCAGCGCCAGCTCCTTAGTGCCGCCGCCGCCCGGTATCAGCCCCACGCCCACCTCTACAAGCCCAATATAGCTTTCCGCAGCCGCTTGCACCGCATCGGCATGAAGGCACATCTCGCAGCCGCCGCCCAGCGTTAGCCCATGGGGCGCCACTATCACCGGAACGCTGCTGTAGCGCATACGCATAGTAGTAGCCTGAAACTGGCGGATTGCCATATCCAGCTCGTCATACTCCTGCTCGGCGGCAAACATAAATATCAGCCCAACATTAGCGCCCGCGCTAAAGTTGGCTCCGCTGTTGGCCAGTATCAGTCCTTTGTATTTGTCTTCGGCTATGGCTATGCTCTTGTTTACCGCCTCCAGCACCTCGCCGCCTATGCTATTCATTTTGGTGTTCCAGCGCAGCGCTACCACATCGTCGCCAATATCGTATAGCTGGCAGGCGCTGTTTTTCCACACCACTTTTTCGCTCAGCGTATCCAGTATTATAAACGAGCCGGCGCCGGGTATAGGCAAATAGCCGCCTGCGCCAATATCGTAATACTTGCGTTGCCCGCCTGCGGTAGTGTAAAAGGTAGGACAGCCGTTTTTCAGCATATCGTGCACCCACGGGGCCACACTATACCCGGCCGCAGCCATTTTGTCTATGGTTTTCTGCACACCCAGCGCATCCCATGTTTCAAAAGCGCCTATCTCCCAGCCAAAGCCCGCCTTCAGCGCATCGTCTATTTTATACAGGTCGTCGCTTATTTCGGGTATACGGTTGCTTACGTAGGCAAACAACAGGTGGTGAAACATGCGGTAGAAATCGCCGGCTTTGTCGTGGCCGCCATATAGCGCCTTGATGCGCGCCGGCAAATTATCTATAGGCTTGGCTGTTTCCAGCGTGGCAAACTTCGTTTTTACCTTAGGGCCATATTCCAGCGTTTGCAGGTTCAGCGTCAGTATCTCCGATTTCCCCTTCTCGCCTTTTACTTTTTTATAAAAACCCTGACCTGTTTTATCGCCCAGCCACTTGTTGGCCAGCATTTGCTCCAGAAAAGCAGGCAGGGTAAAAATATCTTTAGCTTCGTCGGCAGGTGCATTAGCAGGCAAAGCCTTGGCTACATGCGCCAGCGTATCGAGACCCACCACATCGCCCGTCCGGAACGTGGCCGATTTTGGCCTACCCAATACCGGCCCGGTAAGGGTATCTACCTCATCTACCGTCAGGCCTATTTCCTGCATGGCCTTAAACACCGCCATAAACCCAAACACCCCTACCCTGTTGGCAATAAAGGCGGGCGTATCCTTGCACAGCACCGTGGTTTTTCCTAAAAAACGGTCGCCGTAGTCCATCAGAAAACGCACGGTTTCGCCGCTGGTATCGGGGCCGGGTATCACCTCCAGTAGCCTCAGGTAGCGCGGCGGATTGAAAAAGTGCGCCCCGCAAAAATTTGCTTTAAAATCGTCCGACCGACCTTCGGTCATCAGGTGTATAGGTATGCCCGAAGTGTTGGTAGTAACCAGCGTGCCCGGCTTACGGAATCGTTCTATTTTTTCAAACAACTGTTGTTTAATGTCCAGCCGCTCTATCACCACTTCTATTATCCAGTCGTATGCCGCTATTTTGGGCAGGTCGTCGTCTATGTTGCCCGTAGTGATGTTTTTGGCTACGGCGGGCGTGTATACCGCGGCAGGTTTGCTTTTCAGGGTTGCGGCCAGCGCATCGTTTACTATACGGTTGCGCACAGCTTTGTCGGCCAGCGTTTGCCCCTTGGCCGCCTCGGCGTCGGTGAGGGTATTGGGCGCAATATCCAGCAGCAACACCTGCACGCCGATGCCCGCAAAATGGCACGCAATACGCGAGCCCATAACGCCGCTGCCCACCACGGCAACCTTACGAATAGATCTGTTCATGGAAACGAATACTTTTAAGACACCACTAATTTAAGCACAAAAGCGCGCACCGCAGCCTACCCTACAGAATATTAACAATAAAAGCGCACGGCCTTAGCTGCTGTGGTCGCACACGATCACCCACTTATCTTTTATTTTTTTGATAAGCAGCGAATAAGCCCCCTGCACATCGCCGGCGCTGCGCTTGATAGACCAGTTGCCCACAACAAAATAGTACTTCTTCGACAGTTTTTCTATGCTCAGAATATTAGAGGTGAGCGTGCCCATGTGCGCGGCGTCTGGATAACCTTCTTTATAACGCTTCAGCGTAGTGCGGTAGCCGTAAGTAGGCCCCTTGCTGCCTATAAACAGCAGCTTATCGCTCTCCCAGTAGCCATTCATATAGCCCTCTATGCTGCCATTGTTCCAGTTGGCCACCTGGGCCGTCAGCATAGCGCGTATAGCCAGTTCGTCCTTGCTTTGCGCCAGGGCAGCCCACGAGCAAAGCAACATAAATGCACAAGCAACAATTAGTTTTTTCATTATCTTATCGGATTATTTAGCGGCGCATAATGATCTTCTATACCATCCCAAAGCTCCTCGCGATAATAGCCATACAGCAACAGCGCAAAACACAGCAGCAAAAAAGCAAAAATTATCATCCTGAACCCGGTTCTGCGGCCCTTTTCATCGCTCATGATCACCAGTATGCAGCCCGGTATAAATAACACCAGCATCAGGAAAACTAAAGTAAGCACCAGACCCATAGCCGAGATTGAGAAAGTATAAACAAGGTGCAAGTTATAAAATATAAACAACACCCTCCTTAATAAAAACGCTCTGGAGCTGCAAAATAGCCCGTAGTATTAACAAACATGAATGCTAAATAAGTAGTAGATTTGCACCAACAAACCGCCGTATACACAAGCTACTGCAAACGCCATAGCAGATGCAGCGTATACAGCGCCACTACCGGGGCCGACCGGTTTTGACAGCATAAGGCAGGGTCTGTAAGCATGTCGTGCGTTGTGTAATTAGCACGTAAATATGAATACTCAAATTTCAAATGGCGAATATTCTTACGCCATGGCTGCCTAATCAGCGATTAGCAGACCATTATAGCCGCCGGGATGGCCGCCTGTTGTCGTCCCCGCCGCCGAATCAAACAATAACGGGATAAGTTGTGAATAGCTGTGCTTCACAAACGAAAACCTAAACAGCTAGGGTGAGAGTTGGTTTGTGCTGTTCCTGCTACCACCCGAAACTCAATACAGTAATACACATGTAGAAAGCTTATCGGGCATATGTTTGGACGCGGGTTCGACTCCCGCCGGCTCCACAATTCTCCACTTAAATCGGTTCCGCCACCCCCGCATCAGGGCAAAAACGGAACCTTTTTAAGCAGGAAAATGGAAACCAATCAAGACTCAAACCCGCTTCTATAGGGCGTTTGGGGGACAATTACAACAACCATTTTCAAATCCTTTTATACTGACTTATTTTGGTCTGATTGTTGACAATAACAATAACCAGCCTAAAATAAGTGCCAGATTTGCTACACCAGTTACTGGTGGTCACCTTTATGTAGCATATTTGGCACAAGATTCTCTGAAACGCTGATGCACATTGACTTTGAACTGGATTTCAAATTCAATTATATGAGTGTAAAGCTAACATTCTGGGTCAGACCCAGCCAAAAGAACACACAGAACCGTGTTCCAATTTATCTGCGTATTCAACAGGATAGCAGACGATCCCAATACTCCATTGGTGAGTACATCAATCTAAGTCAGTGGGATAAGAAAGCGCAAAAGGTAAAAGGCAATACTGTTGAAGCACAAGCTATGAACAGTAAGCTCGATACGCTTAAAGCCAGGGCGTTGAAAGTTTGCAATGAGCTGTTGTTATCGGGTGAACCTTTCAATGCATTTACCGTGAAAGATAAACTGGTAAATGGACTTACAAAGGCGATGACCTTTGATGAACTAATGAACGAGTACATTGATAAGATGAAGACCCTAAAAGGCAAGTCCTATTCACAACCAACGATTATTAAATACCGTAATACCCAACTACGGATCAGTCAATATGTGAAGAAGCGATACAAGCGAAACCAGGTGTTGTTGTATGAACTTGACTATGATTTCATTGATGGTTTTGAAACCTTTCTTAAAGTTGAATTTGGCAACTCAAATACAACTTGCGCTAAACACTATCAACGTGTGTCACGAGTTGTGCGCATAGCGCTTAATAAGGGCTACATCAACCGTTTCCCTTTTGGCGAGTACAAGCCCAAAATAGACAAAACTGAATTGGTATACCTTACCTACGAAGAAGTAAAGAAGATTGAGGCAAAGGCATTTACCGTTCCTCGCCTTGAGATGGTAAGAAAAACGTTTTTGTTCACTTGCTACAGCGGTTTGTCATTCAAAGAGATGGAGAACCTAAAACCTGAAAATATTATTACATCTGATGATCAAGTCTTCTGGCTGAATATGACCAGGCAAAAAACCAAAAGACCCTACAAGGTAGTTTTACTACCTCAGGCATACAACTTGATCCAGGACTTACAGGTGTACAAAAACAATATACGAAAGGGCATGTTACTGCCAATAATCTCAAATCAAAAATACAACACCTATTTAAAGGAAATCGCTGATCAATGCGGCATACCGAAAACACTTACCTCTCATGTCGGCAGGAAAACATTTAGTGTTGGAATCGCATTAAGGTC
>CAZLPE010000134.1:0-10026 GCA_964561325.1 uncultured Flavipsychrobacter sp. | reverse complement strand
CCCCTTAACTATTACTTAAAGCGGGGGCAACAATTTGGCAACATTGCAGTAGGACATTTGCCAAAACATCTACAATGAAGAAATTACTACTACTATTATCATTTGCTGCTATTGTACACTCAGCTCAGGCACAACTTGGTTTGGCTGGCGCTTCGCCCTATACACAAAGCTTCGACGGCATTGGCACATCTTTACCCACCGGATGGATAGTTTATTCAGGGGCTACATCTACAGCGTTGGGTACTATATATTCATGGTCGGGCAGTACTAAGTTTGGCGTATGGGCAGATACTACCACCGGCTTGCCTGCAGGCTGCACTTACTGCACAGATGTTTTTGGCAAGGGTTTTAAAAATTCTGCGTCGTTCGATGGTTCTTCGGCAACCGATTCGGGCGGTGTGCAGCGCGCACGTACCGACCGCGCTCTTGCTGTAAAACAAACAAGTTTTGCGGGCTACGATCCCGGACCGGCATTTGTATTGCACCTCGCCAATACTGCCGGCATCTCCGACCTCGGTCTTAATTTCAAACTACAGTCGCTCGATAATACCAATGCACGCGTTACCACCTGGGCGGTAGACTATTCTGTAGGCTCCTCGCCAACCGCATTTACCCGCGTTGCCATTGTGGGCGACTCTACTACCGGCGGTTACTCTTTCAGAAGTAACAATGTAAGCGCGAGTTTCGGGTCGGCGCTCAACAACAAAACGCAGGAAGTATGGATACGCATTGTGAACCTTACTGCATCTACGGGCAGCGGCGGACGCACCACTACGGGTATAGACGATTTTAACCTCACGTGGACCGGATCTGCAGGCGCAGCGGCGGTAAACGACATAAACAACCAACCAGAATTGGGCCTGACAGTGTTGGGCAACGCTACTACCGACAACATAACTCTGGGCTACAATATCCCGGAAAATGCTACTTACAATTTTGCAATATACGACCTCACCGGTCGAATCCGTCACAATGAAACCATCAACGCCAAAACAGGCGAACAACACATCACCATTGCGGGTCTGCACCTGACCCCTGGTATGTATTTTGCAAAAATGAACAACGAAAACAGTTCATCTATTGCTAAAATCATCGTACAGTAAGTTACTTTTTTACTGCACTGCGCAATCAGCTGGCCGCCCTGCCGGCTGATTGCTTTTTTTGCAACTACCCCCAAATGGCGCCGCAGATTGCGTAAAAATGCCAATAGTGTTGGGCGCTTTTTTAGCGCTACCAACCCGGAGATTTGTAGCTAACGAAAGGAAATGCTAATTTTATTGAATGATATTGCACAGATTGAACATAGGAAGCATGCGTAAGCTATTAATAATAGCCGCATTATCTATTAGCGAACAGCCGCTTATGGCGCAGGTGAAAATATTGTTCGACGCTACGAAGGCCGAGATGGCGGGCAATGCCGACTGGGTGATAGACGCCGACCAGACCAATATTCGTTTTGGCCCTAATGCCTACCTGAGTTCTCCCGGCAACCAAAGCAATCCTCAGCGCGTGCCTACGCCGGCGCAGAGCGGCATAACAACCGGCACGCCCGAAACCTACTGGACCGGAGCGCTGTCGAGCTGGGCGGTAGACTGTGTAAACAAAGGCTATACGGTAGAAACGCTGCCCTACAACGGACAGATAACCTATGGCAATACCACCAATCCGCAAGATCTGGCAAACTACAATGTATATGTGGTAGACGAGCCCAACATAACGTTTACCAGCGCCGAAAAAACGGCTATGATGCGCTTTGTGCAAAATGGCGGCGGCTTGTTTATGATAGCCGACCACAATGTGAGCGACCGCAATGGCGACGGATGGGACTCGCCGCATGTATGGAACGATTTTTTGAGTACCAACAGCGTACAGCCCTATCCTTTCGGTATCTATTTTGATACGGTTGATTTTTCGCAAACCACTACCAATATTTCAGCTACGTCTACCGACTCTATCATACATGGCCCAATGGGCAATGTTACCAAGGTAAAATACTCCGGCGGCACTACTATGACGCTCAACCCCACGCTTAACTCGTCTGTAAAGGGTGTGGTGTACAAAACGGGTTCAACTACGGCCAATGTAAATGCTATGGTGGCTTATGCCCGTTTTGGCAATGGCAAGGTGGCGGCCATGGGCGACAGCTCGCCCGCCGACGACTCTACCGGCAACCCGGGCTGCACCCTCTACAATGGCTACTGGACCGACGCCGCCGGCAACCACCGATTGCTGCTTATGAACATTACTATTTGGCTGGCTACGCGTCCGCCATCTACATCGGTAATGCAGGCAGGCAGCGCTGCGGGTATCAGGTTGTACCCCAATCCTGCGAAAGAAACTGCGGTATTGCAAACAGATAGAAGCCTGAGCAATGTGACGCTGGCCGTTTATGACATAACCGGCCGCCTGATGATGCACGACGCTATACCACAAATGGACCAAAACCAACAATACACCCTAACTGTGCCAAAAGGCATGTATTATGTGAAGGTATTGGCCGACGAAACCAACACTACGCTAAAACTGATAGTAGAATAAAACGAGGCGCCGCACATATAGCCAGCGCCGTAACAACTGATATAATAGAAAACGCTGAACCAACATTGAAAAAACTGTTATCCATTTTCGGACTGCTTATTGCTGCGGGTGCGGCAAGGGGCGGCAATAAAATACACTACTATTTTACACGCCCGGTGAACAATACGGTAGCTCGCGGCGAAAATGCAGTGTACCTCAACAATTGCGCTGCCGATACGCTTGCCGCATACATTAGCCGCGCCAAGTATACGCTGGATATTGCTGTTTACAACTTTAACCTGAGTAGCGGGTCGGCGGTAACAACGGCCGTGAACAATGCCTACAACCGCGGGGTGCAGGTGCGCTGGATATACGATGGCAGCTCGGCCAATACCGGCCTGACTGGCATAAATGCGGGTATACCGCGGCTGGGTAGCCCCACTACAAGCGCATATGGTATTATGCACAACAAGTTTATGGTAATAGACGGAGGATCGACTAATGCAGCAGATGCCGTAGTGTGGACCGGCAGTACCAACTGGACCACTAATCAGGTGGCCGGCGACTACAACAATATTGTAGTGATACAGGATTCTGCGCTGGCTCATGCCTACGTGGCGCACTTCAATATGATGTGGGGCGGCAGCGGCATGACGCCGTCGCCAACCGCATCTAAATTCGGACCCGATAAAACAGACCTGGGCCGCCATGTTTTTACTATTGAGGGTAAGCGTGTGGAGGTGTATTTTAGCCCGGCCGACGGCACAAACACGCAAATACAGAACGTAATTAACACTGCCGATAAAGACCTGTATTTTGCCATGTATACGTTTACCGACAATACCGACGCCAACCTGATAATGGCCAGAAAAAGCGCCGGCGTATATGTGGCAGGTATAGACGACAGCTACAGCAATACCTATACGCCCTATACCACATTTACATCGGGCCTCGGGGCAAACTTCAAGGTATATAGCGGCAGCGACCTGTATCACAACAAATTTTTGATCGTTGACCAGTCGGATGTTTGTTCGGACCCGGTAGCGCTGACGGGGTCGCACAACTGGACGATATCGGCCAATACGAAGAATGACGAGAACACGCTTGTCATTCACGACGATACCGCCGCCAATGTTTACTACCAGTCTTTTTATGCCAACTTCATTGCGCTGGGCGGCGCGCTTACTGCGCAGCGCGGCTGCAGCGTAGGGCTACCCGCTGCGCCCACCGACTTGCAGGAAAGCGCTGTTTTCCCCAATCCTTCCGCCGGCGATATAACTGTAAGCTATGCGCTGACCAGCCCACAAAACGTAACCATAGAGCTGTATGATATGCTTGGCCGTAAACAGGCTACGCTTACCGACAATGAACCGCAGAACAGCGGCAGGTATCAGGTATCGCACAGGGTAGCGGCAAGCGGTATGTATTTGGTGCGCATAGTAGCGGGCGCAAGCCAGGCGCTACGCAGTATTGTGGTAACCAATCGTTAGCCGACGGCATAAAAAAGCCGGCTCAATGTATGTCACTGACCGGCTGCAATTGTGGTGTTTATTATTTTATCTTATCAGCGTCACATTGCCGTTGAGGTTTTCTTTCTGGCCATCGCGGAATGTAGCTTCTATTGTGTATATATACACACCTTCGGGTTGATCTACATCATTAAGACGACCATCCCATCCGCGACCATCTACAGATGTAGTAGAAAATATGAGCTGTCCCCAGCGGTTGAATAGCTCCATTTTGAAGGCGGTGTAAACTCTGGCGCGCGGACAGCTGTGTATAGTATTGGGAACCGTGCTAAACTGTACGTCGCCAAAGTGCGATGTTTGCGGTTTGTCAGCGCCTACAGAAGAGTCGATGAACACACCCAAAAACACCACACCCACGCAAAACCCGGATTTCGCCCCAGAGCGAGCAGGGTGAGGCATAAAGCCAACAGTAATGCGCTGTTGACAATGGATAGTCAGAAAAATATTTGTCTGCCGCTGGCTTGTGTGCAGGTTGATTAGCGAGCGTCGAAGTCTACCATCACGCGTTCGGTGCGGGGGTGCGCCTGACAAGTGAGTATGTAGCCTTTTTGTACCTCGTGTTCGTCCAGAGCATAGTTTACGTCCATTTCGGCTTCGCCTTCGGTTACCAGCGCTCGGCAGGTACAGCAAACGCCGCCCTTGCAAGCGTAGGGCAAATCGGCGCCGGCTTTCAGCGCGGCATCGAGTATGGTTTCGCCGGTAAAGCCGAGGCTTACTTCAAACGTATTGCCATCGAGGGTAATGCTCACTTTGCTCTTGGGGCCTTCGTCTTTAGCGTTGGCGTCTTTATTTACATTTGCCGGTTTGTGCTGGTCTGGCGATGAGAACAGCTCCATGTGCACATTGGCGGCGGGCATACCCAGTTCGGTGAGTTGCTGTCTTACAGACAGTATCATATCTTCGGGACCGCACAAATAGGCTGCGTCGATAGATTGGATATCGACCAGCGATTTACAGAAGTCGGCGCATTTTGCGGCATTAATCCTTCCGCTGAACAGGGGAATCTCCATATACTCGCGGCTTAGCACGTAGTATATGCGCAGACGCAGCATATATTTATTTTTAAGAGCCTCTATGGCTTCTCTGAAAATAATGCTGTTTTTAGATTTGTTGCCGTAAATAAGGGTAAAGGTACTGTTGGGTTCTTCTTCCAGCACGGTTTTCATTATGCTTAGTATGGGCGTTATGCCGCTGCCAGCTGCAAACGCAACATATTCTTTGCGTTCGCCATTGGTTTTTTTCCAGGTAAAATTGCCCATGGGCGGCATTGTATCCAGCACATCGCCGGCCTTAAGATCGGTATTGGCATATGTGCTGAATTTGCCCTGATCTACTTTTTTTATTGCCACCCGCAATTCTCCGTCGTTTATGCCGGAGCAAATAGAGTAAGAACGTCGAATTTCGGTATTGTTCAGCGTTTTACGAAAGGTAAGGTACTGGCCTGGGGTAAACCTGAAGTTGTCGGTAAGGTCGGCCGGAACAGCCAGCAATACAGATACACAATCGGCAGTTTCAGACCGTACTTCCTTAACCGTTAGCGGATAAAATTTGAGAGCAGACATAAATGGCTGCAAATATAATGATTGTTGCGTACTTTATGTTTAGCTCAGGTTTGCTGGTATGCAGACAATTGTCATTGTTGGGCTTTCTTAATCTTCACTATCGCCTTGCCACCCTTGGTGTTGTAGGCTATCACGCTATATTTTCGGTTGCCGTCGGTTAGCATCAGGCTGGCCGTATTGGGCGGGTCGCTGCCTTCGTTGTCGGCAGTAATGGTGAGTATATCTGTTTTGCCCGGTGTAACCGCAACGCGAAGCGTGCGCTTATCTTTTATCAGGTAGTAGTTGGTTATCAGCGGTTTTCCGTTGTAATCTATGGTTATACGGTCGCCGTCTATATTGCCGCCGTCCCATGCTTCTATTATTACCGTATCGGTATACCAATCGTAGCTTTTTTCTACACCTGCCGTTATTTTTTCGGTAGCAGCCGGTTGCGCAGCCGGAGCCGGGGCGGCGGCAACAGGGGGCGCTGCGTCGCGCACCCGTTTTTTCATAGATATTACGGTGTCAAACTGTTCGCGCACTGTAAACAAGCCCTCGAGTTCGCTTTCTTTGTCGAACACTATTGTGCCGGGAGTACACGCGGTTTTGTCGGCCTCAACACTTGTTATAGATCCTGCCAGAAACTTGCCTTTGGGTCCGCCCTGCACAAGCTCCAGATGTGCATTTACCAGACACATAAAGGCTTTAGTGCGGTAGCCGTTAGAGTAAACGATTTCTTGCTCTTTAAACTTAAGCGTGCGGTAGCGTTTGTCTATCCGGCCTTTTATAGTTGCCTTGGTTTCTTGCGGCGGCGCATAGGTATAGGAGTAACCTACCACATAGTCGCCGCTGTCTTTTAGCTCGATTTTGTAGGGAAACGACTCGCCGGTAGTAACGGTGAGCGTGCCGTTGAGCGTGGTCATTTTGCCTTGAGCGTATGCTGAGGCAGACCAGAAAACAGCGCTCAGAAATAAAAACGCAAACGATTTGGCGGTCAATTTCATAATACAACGGCAAAAATAGGCTCATTGCGCATAAAACAGTTTTTTTGCTGATGCAGCGGGCAAACTAAATCACAACATTAACAATCATATGTACAAAACGCCCTTTAAAGATGCTAATAATGGATGTAAATAGGCGTATAGCAATAGTAATGACGGGCTATTACCTCAATATTTCTTATTTTGCCTTCAAATTGTAAATATGTCACGCAATGTCACCATTTTAGGCGCCGGGCTTGTAGGATCGCTATTGGCTATTATTCTCCGAAAACGAGGGTATGGGGTAACCATTTACGAGCGACGCCCCGATATGCGTAGCTTAACAATGTCGGCAGGAAAATCTATAAATCTGGCTATGAGCGCCCGCGGATGGAAAGCGCTGGAGCTGGCCGGACTAAAGGAGGAGCTGGAACCAATAGCTATACCGATGTATGGCAGATACCTGCACCAGCCCGACGGGCAGACCGCGTTTCAGCCATACAGCAAAAACAACGAGGCCATATATAGCGTTAGTCGCGGCGAACTGAACCGCAAACTGATGACGCTGGCGGAAAAAAACGGGGCGGTGATTCACTTTGAGCATCGCTGCACACAGGTGGAGGTAGCAAACAATGTACTGCACTTTGAGCGACCCGATAAAACAAAGACGACGGTGCACGCCGATTTGCTTTTTGGCGCCGACGGAGCTTTCTCTGCCCTGCGCGCCAGCTATGCGCACATGGATAGGGTGAACACTGCGCAAAACTATCTGGAATATGGCTATAAAGAGCTAACCATAAAGGCTGGCGCCAATGGCGAATGGCTGATGGAGAAAAACGCCCTGCACATATGGCCCAGGGGCAAATACATGATGATAGCCCTGCCCAATACCGACGGCACGTTTACCTGCACCATGTTTATGCCCTTTGAAGGCGCGGTGGCTTTTGATAAACTGAAAACTGAAGCTGATGTAACGGCATTGTTTGATGCGCAGTTTGCCGACGCCAAGGCAATGATGCCCGACCTGCTTACCGACTTTTTTACCAATCCTACATCGTCGCTGATAACCACGCATATATACCCGTGGATATATAAAGACAAGAGCGCGCTGATAGGCGACGCCGCGCATGCCATAGTGCCGTTTTACGGACAGGGTATGAATGCGGGTTTTGAAGATTGCAGCGTATTGGCGGGTCTGCTGGATGAGTATGGCGAAGACTGGGAAAAAATAATGCCTCAGTATCAGCACAAGCGCAAGCCTAATGGCGATGCGGTGGCCCAACTGGCGCTGCTCAACTTTACAGAAATGCGCGATAAGGTGGCCGATCCTAAGTTTCTGGAAAGGAAGAAAATAGAAAAAGAACTGGGTATACGCTATCCCGATCAGTTTATATCGGTATACGAAATGGTGTCGTTCAGCCATATACCCTATAATACGGCAATAAGGTGTATAGAGGCGCAAGACAAGCTGCTGCACAGAATAATGAATGAGGGCGATTTTTTTGAAAATGTTGCCGGCGCCGGTTTTATCAATAGTCTTGGCGAATGGATAACGGAATATCACAATGCGGTGCAGCAACTTGATTTTGGAAAATGAAGCCGGAAAAAAGATGGACCCTAAAACCTGCTGACGAAGAGATTGTAAACAAGCTTTGCACGGCGCTCAATATTCACCCGGCGATATGCCGGATATTGGCGCTGAGGGGTATAACAGACTATGAAAGCGCGCGCCTTTTTTTCAGGCCCGAACTGGCGCACCTGCACGACCCTTTTCTGATGAAGGGTATGACAGAGGCTGTAGACCGGATAACGGCGGCTATAGCCAACAAAGAACGTATACTGGTATATGGCGACTATGATGTAGACGGCACCACGGCAGTGGCGCTGGTCTATTCGTTTTTGCGCAAGAACTATGATGGAGAGCTGGCTTACTACATACCCCACCGCTACCGCGAGGGCTATGGCGTGAGTAAGCAAGGTATAGAATATGCCCACCAGAACGGCTACAAGCTGCTGATAACGCTGGACTGCGGCATAAAAGCCGTAGATATGGTAAACTATGCCCAGTCGCTGGGGATAACCGTGATAGTGTGCGACCACCACTTGCCGGATGCACATGTGCCCGACGCTTTTGCGATACTGAACCCTAAGCAATGGGACTGCCCGTATCCCTACAAGGAGCTGAGCGGTTGCGGCATAGGGTTTAAACTGGTGTCGGCGCTTGCCCAGAAATGGGAGCAACCTATGGAGAGCGTATATATGTACCTCGATCTGGTGGCTACCAGCATAGCGGCAGATATTGTGCCGATAGACGGCGAAAACCGCATACTGGCCTTCTACGGCATTAAGCGCATCAACGAATCGCCATGTTTGGCCATATCTACGCTGAAAGAGTTGGGTAAGGTGCAAAAAGCCCTTACGATATCGGATCTGGTATTTGTGATAGGGCCGCGTGTAAACGCCGCCGGCCGTATGGACGATGCACGCAAGGCGGTAGAGTTTTTTATAGAAACTGACTCCGAAAAAATACAGTCGCTGGCGGCAGCGCTACATTCTGACAACGACGACCGGAAAGAGGTAGATAAAAGTATAACTGAAGAGGCGCTAAGCATAATACAAGGCGACGAAACAATGCTGACCCGGCGGTCTACGGTGCTGTATCGCAGTCACTGGCACAAGGGCGTGGTGGGTATTGTGGCATCGCGCCTTATAGATCATTACTACCGCCCCACTATTGTGCTTACATCTGCCAACGGCAAGGCTACGGGTTCGGCAAGGTCGGTGTCGGGGTTTAATATATATGAGGCGATACACGAATGCCGCGACCTGCTGGAAAACTATGGCGGACACTTCTACGCTGCCGGCATGACGATGAGCGAGGATAATGTAGATGATTTTATAGACAAGTTTGAAACTATAGTAGCGGCAACTATTACTTTAGAGCAACAAACGCCCGAAATAGAGGTAGATGCCGAGATACCGCTGTCGCTGGTGAAACCGGCGCTGAACAACATACTGAAACAACTGGAGCCATTTGGCCCCGCCAATATGAAGCCGGTATTTATGACCCGTCATCTGTTCGACTATCAGGGATCGACGGTAGTAGTAAAAGATATGCACCTTAGGGTGGTGGCGCATCAGAAAAACGGATCGATAGTAGAAGGGATAGGTTTTGGCCTGGCCGACAAATATGATCAGGTAAAAGACGGCCCTTTTGATATGATCTACAATATGGAAGAAAACGAATACAACGGCAATACCCGCTTGCAAGTAAAGGTAATAGATGTGAAGCGCAGCGTGGTAGCGGAAGCGTAGAGTGAGCGCGAATGGATTTATAAATAGCCCTGCATCTGATTTGGTGCGGGGTTTTTTGTTTGCCTCACCCCGGCCCTCTCCGAGGGAGAGGGAGGTGTTGATGTGGTGTTGTTTTGCCTCACCCTGGCCCTCTCCAAAGGAGAG
>CAZLPE010000133.1:0-10048 GCA_964561325.1 uncultured Flavipsychrobacter sp. | reverse complement strand
ACAAATGGCGTGGTGCGCAAGCTGAAGTCGCGGGCGGCATGGCAAAAAATATGGGAAGCGCGTATGTCGGCGCCTATAGATTCGGTTCCGTTAAGCGATGCCATCTGGCTGCAACCCGATGCCGATAGCGCATTGTACGGCCCAGCGCTACCCTGCGACATTACAAACCCCAACGCTGCATTTCAGCGCGGCGGCGAAACAATGGCGCAAAGATATCTGCACGATTTTTTCAACAACCGCTATCATAACTATGCGCGCCATATATCTAAGCCGCTGCTCAGCAGGCGCAGTTGTAGCCGCTTGTCGCCCTACCTGGCATGGGGCAATGTGTCTATGCGCACCGTGTACCAGCACGCGCTAACGCTATACCTCGATGGCGGCGCAAAGCGCCCGCTGAGTCAGTTTATATCGCGGCTGCACTGGCATTGCCATTTCATACAAAAATTTGAGAGCGAGTGCCGCATGGAAACCGAGCATGTAAATACGGGCTACCTCGCCAAGCGCAAACCCTACAATGCTGCGCTGGTAGCAGCCTGGCAGCAGGGCCGCACAGGCGTGCCTATTGTAGACGCTAATATGCGCTGCGTTGCCGCCACAGGCTTTATCAACTTCAGGATGCGTGCTATGCTGGTGTCGTTTCTGGTATATAATCTGTGGCAGGAGTGGCAAACGGGCGCCTACCACCTGGCTCGGCTGTTTCTGGACTATGAGCCGGGCATACACTATCCGCAGTTTCAGATGCAGGCGGGCGTAACGGGTGTGAACACCCTGCGGATATATAACCCCATAAAAAACTCGATGGAGCATGATGCCGAAGGCGAGTTTATAAGAATGTGGGTACCCGAACTAAAGAACGTGCCCTCAAAACTGATACACGAGCCATGGACTATGACCGCCATGGAACAACAACTATATGGCTGCATAATAGGCAAAGACTATGCCGCGCCGATAGTAGATGTAGCGCAGAGCCAAAAAAACGCTACCGACATAGCATGGGCATGGCGAAAGGAAACAGATGTGCAGCAAGACGCGCAGCGCATACTGAAACAACACACCAACCGCAAAACAACCAAAGAAAAAGTACTGCACCCCATATTATTATTCGACACCGACCATGGAGCGTAACAACAAAACAGTGCAAAAAGCTAATTTGCCCCAGAAAATATGCCCTACCTGCCAACGGCCCTTTGCCTGGCGCAAAAAGTGGGCCCGCGTGTGGCACGAAGTAAAATACTGTAGCGACGGCTGCCGCAATGCGCCAAAAAAACAATAAGCAATGAAGAAGACACTACGACTGATAGGGTGCATAGGGCTAACGCTGGCGGTAGGCGGCATATCTGGAGCGTTTACGGTAGATGGCGTAAAAGGCTGGTACCGCACCCTCAACAAGCCATTCTTCAATCCGCCCGACTATCTTTTTGGCCCTGTATGGACGGCGCTGTATGCGCTAATGGGCGTATCGTTGTTTCTTATATTGGGCTTGCCCGCAACGCAGCAGCGGAAGCGCGCAGTGGCAGTGTTTTTTATACAATTGCTACTCAATTTTTTCTGGAGCATAATATTCTTTAGTCTCCACGCCCCCGGCTGGGCGCTGGTAGAGATAGCCGCGCTATGGGGCTGCATATTGTACATGATTATTAGCTTCTCGCGTATGCGCCGTTTGGCCGGCGCGCTGCAATGGCCCTATCTGGCATGGGTTTCGTTTGCGTCGTTGCTTAATGCGGGAATTTATTTTTTGAATTAGGAGTGTATAAGGTGGGGTGATGGTAGGTAATGGATTTTACAATGCCAAGCGCTTGCTTATGCCGCCGGTTACAAACCGGCTTATTTATTTAGACGAGTGATCCCGTGGTACACTCGCGCCAGATGGGAAAGAAACAGAAATCTAATTATAGAAATTTATTGCAACAAATTTATTTTTTTATAAAAATATCTATATTTACAGTCAAAATTTTCCTGAATCTTATGTACAAGCTATCGGCTGTGTTTTTTTTGCTTTTTGCAATGTTGCCTAGGGGATATGCTCAGGGGCCGAAAATAGAAAAAAGTGAAGCTTTTGAGGAACCGCGATCCGGGTGGAACAAGGTGTTACAATTAAAAAACGGCAACACCATTTTTTTCCATTTTACCAAAAAAGAAGGCATTGAAGTAAATGTTTTTGACAAAAGCAGGAAGATGTCTGCTTCAAAATCTATAAGCAGCGAGCTGTGGGATCCAAGGAAAATGCGGACGACCCAGATAATGGGCTTATATGAAATTAAAGACGAGGCGGTACTTTTTATGGTGCAGTCCGATGGTAGGATACCTACCCTTTACAGGCTACGTTTCAATGGGAGCACAGGAGAGATGACGAGCGAGGACGAAATAGGTTCGCTGCCCAAAATTAACACCCTCTCGTTTAATACCGAATGGAATGATATTGTGGTAGAAAAAGACCCGCAATCCGATTGTTATGCTGTTGTATTCTTCAATGGTGTTGCCCGAGACCCCGACGAACGCATAAAAATCATTCACTATAATGGTAACCACAAGATGATAAACATCAGCCATTACGACTCGCCTGAAGATGCGTTTAAATTCTTACGCTTCATAAGCGCAGTGGTCGATGCCGACAAACGAGTGTATATATGCGTATATGGCGCTGCATCGCTAAAAGGAGCGGAATCGCATGTGTACATATCCAGGCTTAACGTAGGTGATTCCACGTTCACTAATAAGACACTTGATTTTACAGAAGATTTTAAAGACACCAAATCGGTGATGACCTATAACCGCACAAGCAATGTGCTACAGCTGCTCACCTTGTCCTTTGCAACGTCCGTCAGCAGCTCCACCGGCATCTACTTGGCGTTTCTGTCTTGCCTTGACCCCGAATCGATGGCGCTAAAAAGCGTAAAACCGGTGGCAGGTACAAAGGTGAACGATTATGTACACAATGTGTTGAACTCCAAGAAAGACTTCACTGGGATGCCGCAACAAATGATTATCAACAAAGACAACAGCACGACCATTCTGTCGGAAGAATTGACTCGGATCACAATCTCGAACCAGCAAAGCGGTTCAGTATCTTTGACTACTGTACTGGGCGCCATAGGCGTCAGCGAGATTAACCCGGACGGCACTGAAAAAAGCGGCTATGGGATAATGAAACGACAAGTGGCGGTCGGTCATATGGAGCCATTTTACATCTCATCGAGAAGTAAGGGAAGATGGATTAACCTTTTAGGCGCCGCTGACTACAATTCTTATCTGTCGTTTGACTACCTTAGTACAGAAAAGAACAGATATTTATTGTTGAATGATATTCCTCAAAATTTCGAAAAAGAGGAAGACGAGCTAAAGAGAAACGAAGCGACAGATGTCAATAAAATGAGTACTGTCTGCTATACTCTTAACGGTTCCAAAGTCAACAAATTTTACCTATTCGGCGTTCCGGAAAGCAAAGACCAACGCGCAGCTTGCCAAATAGAAGCTTCTGATTATCAGCAATCCACAAATACCTATGCCACAATATTGGTAGAGCGCAACGGTCGTGATAGAGAAGCTAAAATGGTGTGGGTAAAGTTTGAATAGCGCATATTTCTGAAATCGCTTCCGCAAGTCAGCTTTTGCTACAGCAATCTATCAATAGGGTTTGCCAATCATAGCTTTTGCACAGTATTCGCATCTGCACGAATGTATTCATTTAAAAAGTACTCCATGAAGAATTTGATTTTTACTGTTGGTCTAATGATATGTCTGGGGATTGCCAATAGCTGTGTAGCCCAGACAAGTGGTGAGAAAGCGAAGTCAGATGTTGCCAATGAAGAGCGGATGGCAAAAGAAGCCTACGCGTTAGTGTCTGGAAAAAAGAAAAAGAAAAGATTCCAGACGCTTGATTGCAACTATGCCACCTTTGGTCTCAGTTATATAAAAGACGCTGCCGGCAATGACGCTCCTTATAAAAATGGAATGGGATTTGACTTAGGAATGGGATTCCCGATCATAAAAAAACACCTTTTGCTGGATTGGCAACTGACGGAAAGTGTGCTTTTTTCGGCCAATGCGCCTTGGTTTGGGCGTGCTTTTGGCATGTCGCCCAGCAATTTAGATAAATCCTTTGGCGGGGTTGGATTTGCGTATGCAAGCCTTTTTCAATTTGGTGTTTCGCCTGTTGTTATCAATAAGCGGAAATTTGCAATGACGGCCGGCGGTTTTGCAGGATTATATCTGGCTTTGATGCCCGACATGTTTGACAAATACGGAAGCTATGGAGTGCAAAATATGGCTTCATTTTGTTACGGGGTTAAATCCAATATTTTCATTGGCGACAATTTCACAATTGCTGTTCAATACACCCTGACGCCTTCAAAAGCGTTGGATGTCACGGTTCCCAAAAGTAGCGTTTATGCTGCATCAGCAAACTCCGATATCGTGGGCAATTTTAGCGCATTAAAAATTGGGGTAGGCTTAAGGTTGAATTTTGGCAGGTAAGGCGATGTATAAACATGCTTGACAATAGAGCTACAAACATTTAATCCGTAAATGCTTGCGGTAACTGTACCCCATCTGGCTCAAGTGATCCTGCGGATCACTCGAGCCAGATGGGGAGCCGCGCTATGGGGCAGCATACTCTACATGATTATTTATTTCTCACGTTTGCATCGTTTGGCCGGCGCGCTGCAATGGCCCTATCTGGTATGGGTTTCGTTTGCGTCGTTGCTTAATGCGGGTATATATTTTTGAATTGAGAGGGGTAAATTGTCTATATAAGATGGGGAGATAATAGGTAATGGATTTTACAACGCTGAGCGCTTGCTTATGCCGCCGGTTACAAACCGGCTTATTTATTTAGACACGAGTGATCCTGCGGAACACTCGCGCCAGATGGAATAATCGAAGCCTACTGAATTAATTTTTTACACCTAGCAAGTCATTCAAAAATTCTTCGTCATTGGCTTCAAATATAGGCTTATGAAACTGAAGGAGCTTAGAAAGCATATTGATTAAAATAATTTTCTCTATCTCGGTTAAATCTCCTGCTACTAAAGTTCCCATTTTCTCAAACTGACTGCGAACAGCATTTATTTCATTCAATCCTTCAGGAGTAATCTCCAGTAATTTACTCCTTCCATCATTAGGGTTGTTAGTCTCTTTAATCAGTTTCTGACGAAGCAAACGTTTCAATACTTCATTTCCAGATGATTTTTCAGAAATATTTTTACGTATAACCTCTGCTTTCATTAACTGCTTGTTGGGTAATAATGACGCTAAGAAACTGAAATCGTCCAAAGAGTAGATACGGGAGTTTTTTAATATTTTTCTAGAGTAAAACAATGCGTACTTGTATAGAAAATATACGAACATTGAAACCGCGGGTTTAGTCGTTTCAGCCAAACCTTCGCTAGATAGCTGAGTCATACTAATCTCATTAGATAGCCACTCACTAAATTTTTTATCATCCCACTGCTCCCCTTCAGGAAGGTCGCGCTCATACCTTTCTGCCCAGTCTATTAGCCTTTTTAAGTTAGTGTACGATTTCATTTTGGTATTTTATAAAACTAAATAAGGAATTATTGGTTTGGTATAATGCTATTATAATGTATTTTTGTGTCTAACTAGTATTATCTAGTACTAAAATTCATGGCAAATGTATAGAAGTAGATTAGGAATGAACTTCTTTTTTTTAAGGATTTTCATAGTGTGTACCTTATATTCTTTTTTGGTTAGCGCTGTGTATGCCCAAAAAACAGGTAGTATCAGTGGCGCAGTTTTCCAAAAAAACACTCAACAATCATTGCCTGGCGCCATCATAAAACTGGATGGTATGAACATGGGCACAACAAGCGACACGAATGGAAATTTCAGGATTTTAAACATCCCGGTCAAAACATACAATTTAGTTATAAGCTCGGTAGGTTTTAAAACCGCTACACTTTACAACATTGTGGTAAATAGCGGGAATGAAAAAGTGTTTAATATCGAGCTCGAAGAAGAAGTTGCTGCATTAAATGAAGTTGTTATTAAATCAAATATGCGAAATGTAAAAGCTGCCAGTTTAGAAACGCCGCTTAGTGTTCAAAGATTAACCGGCGAAGAAATACAAAGCAACCCGGGTGGTAGTTTTGATATTAGTAAGGTAATACAAACTTTACCTGGCGTTGGGGGCGGACAAGGAGGCGGTACATTTCGTAACGACATCATAATTCGTGGTGGTGCATCCAACGAAAATGTTTTTTATTTAGACGGTATTGAAGTGCCAGTTATCAATCACTTTCAGACGCAAGGCGGCAGTGGTGGGCCACAAGGTATTTTGAATACTTTTTTTATAGAGGATGTTAAACTTAGTTCTTCAGCTTTTGATGCACGATATGACAATGCTCTTAGCAGTGTTTTTCAGTTTAAACAGAAAGTAGGCAATGTCAATAAGTTTCAGGGAAATGTACGTGCCAGCATACTGGAAACTGCACTTACATTAGAAGGGCCATTATCAAGAAATAAAATAACAAGTTTTTTATTATCTGCTCGCAAATCGTATTTCGATCTGCTACGAGCAGCAATTGATGCCCCATATCTTCCCAATTATACGGACTTCCAGGCTAAGATTACGCACAAAATAAATGATAAAATGACGATCAATGTCATAGGCATTGGCGCTATTGATAACTTTAGTTTTGTGCGTACTAAAGTAATGACGCCTGAGAAACTATACTCTTTGAACAATGCCGCCAGATTACAACAATGGAACTATACTGCTGGTGTGTCAATAAAAAGAAGCATTACAAATGGTTTTTGGAATCTGGCATTAAGCCAAACAAGGTTTAATAATAACTTACAAAAGTTTGAAGACAATGAAAACCCAACACCAGCCAACCGAACTCTGGATTTTGTAAGTAATGAAACGGAAACCAAACTAAGATTTGATGTCAACAAATATAACAATGGATGGAAGCTATCTTATGGCGCTTCTGCACAGCTGGCACAATTTGACAATAATACCTTCGCCGTTATACAAAAAGAGGTGAAAGATTCTAGCAATGCTATTGGGCAACCAGGCATTACAGCAAATTTTTCAAGCCCCATAACTCCATTCTGGCGGCTAGGCGCCTTTATGCAACTTGGCAAACGCTTACTGAACGAGAAATTAGGAATTAGCGGGGGTATTCGTACCGATATGAATACTTTTACTACAAACGGGATGAATGGGTTACAAACATTATCGCCAAGAATTTCATTAAGCTATTTATTTGCAGATAAGTGGACGGCTAACGCATCAACTGGAATCTATTACAAATTGCCTGTTTACTCTATATTGGGCTATGCCGACAACAACAATGTACTGGTAAATCAGAGTGCGAAATATACACAGTCTACACACTACACTAGTGGTATAGAGTTTTTGCCAAATGATGGCTTACGGTTTACATTGGAAGGTTTTTATAAAAAATATGACAATGTAGCCGCGTCAGCTCGAGACGGCATTTCGTTGGCCAATTTGGGAACTGATTTTACCGCTTTGGGCAATGAAGCAGTGAATACCAATGGCAAAGGGCAAGCATACGGCATAGAGTTTTTTGTACAGAAAAAGTTGACTAAAAACTTCTTTGGCATTCTATCATACACCTATTATCGTAGTTTGTATAGTGGGGCTGACAACAAACTAATAGCGAGTAGCTGGGATAGTCGGAGCTTACTATCAGTAACCTGTGGTTACAAGTTTGCAAGGAATTGGGCTTGAAATTCCGTTATCAGGGCGGCGCTCCTTATACACCATTTGATGAGACTGCATCCAGATTAAATTTTTCATCACAAGGCAGAGGTACTCTGGATTACACAAGATTAAATACACTACGCTTAGAGGCGTTTAATAGTAGTGACATAAGGATAGACAAAAAAGTAAACCTAAAAAGAATCACCATAGATGTTTTCTTAGATGTTACCAACTGGTATTTGGCAATCAATAGAGCGTCGCCGCAATATACATGGGAAAGGACAGCCGATAATAGTACTTTTAAAACAACCGACGGGCTCCCTGTAAAATCGGATGGAAGTAATGCTATACCTACCAAAATTATAGATGACGCAATAAGCGTGATTCCAACAATTGGTCTAATTGTGCTATTTTAAAAAGCCGGGATTTTCCCCATCTGGCGCGAGTGTTCCGCAGGATCACTCGTGTCTCACTAAAGAAGCCGGTTTGTAACCGGCGTTAAATGCTACCACATATCACTACTGCACACACTAAACCCTTTAGGTCATATTTACTATGACAACGCCTAATATTATACCCTTTAGGGTGTAATTTAGAACAAATACTCAATTTTATACCCGATATGGTATAAAATACAACAAAACACCTAACTTTATACCTGAAAGGGTATATATGAATAACAGGGTACTATCGCTACCGGCTTTTCTGAAAGAAAGGCGAAAGCAAACCAAACTGACGCAGCAAGAAATGGCGGCCAAGGCCGGCGTGGGTTTGCGTTTTGTAAGGGAAATGGAACAAGGCAAGGAAACGCTAAGAATGGATAAAGTAAATCTTGTACTTCGGTTGTTTGGTCATGAGCTGGCTCCTGTACCGTTCGACAGACAAAAATATCTGGATGAGACAAGCTAAAATACTTATGCACAGCCGTTTAGCAGGCTACCTGCGCGAAACTGATGAGGGCTATACCTTCAGCTACGCTTCCGAATACCTGAATAGGGCAGACGCTGAGGCAGTGAGCCTCACGCTGCCGCTCAGTAATGTTGCGTATAGCAGTAGGGTAATGTTTCCGTTTTTTGATGGCTTGATACCTGAAGGGTGGTTGCTGGAAATAGCGGGAAGAAACTGGAAAATGAACCCGAGAGATAGAATGGGGTTGCTAATGGTATGTTGCAAAGACACTATAGGCGCGGTAACTGTAGAAGTAGATTAAAAAAACAATTATGAGGTGTCTTTATTGTTATAACTTACTCAACGAGGGCCTGCACGACTATCATACTGAGTGCAGCAAAAAAATATTCGGGCTATCGGTGGCCCCCAAATTGCCCTACACCGAAGAGCAGATGCAAGAACTGGCTACTCAAGTGGTAAGAAGCCATGTGGCTTTGACCGGCGTTCAAGCAAAACTATCGGTAGACATAGAACGCAACTTTGCCGTGGGTAATGATGCAAAGCGATTCACTATTGTAGGGCTATGGGGAGCATATATACTGAAGCCGCCTACCGAAGCGTATGAACACTTGCCAGAAATTGAAGACCTGACTATGCACTTAGCCCAATTGGCGGGTATTGCCACTGTGCCACATAGTTTAATAAGGTTGGCAAGCGGTAATTTGGCCTACATAACCAAACGTATAGACAGGGTTAATGGGCGGAAATTGCATATGGAAGATATGTGTCAGCTAACCGAACGCCTGACAGAAGACAAGTACAGGGGTTCGTATGAGCAGATAGCAAAGGCTATTATTAAGTACGCCGCTAATCCGGGGCTCGATGTGTTTGCTTTTTACGAGCAGGCGCTATTTTCGTTTCTCACGGGCAATGCAGATATGCACCTGAAGAATTTTTCGTTGATAAAGGATAGCAATGGCTACGGTTTAGCGCCGGCTTACGATATGGTGGCGTCGGCATTGGTTGTGCCAGACGATAATGAAGATATGGCGTTGACCCTAAATGGCAGGAAAAGAAAAATAACCAGAAAGGATTTTGATGTAGCAATGTTGTCAACAAAAATGATCAATCAGCGAAACATAGACACATTGTACCGAAAGTTTGCAATAGCGGCGCCCCGATGGAGTAGTTTTATCGACATCAGCTTCTTGCCCTCACACATAAAAGCAGCATACAAAGATTTAATTGCCGATCGATTGGAGCGATTGGGAATAGCGGTATAGTTCAACACATAAACAGGTTTGTATTTGTGCTTAAAATGCAACTGAAATAATGGGTGCTGCTTTGCCGGTAAAAAGCCCGAACGGGCTTAAACTAATAATAGCCCCGGGAGCATCCCGGGGTAAGAAATATACACCACATCAACCCGGAACGGGTTGAACTTGAAGGGATTATATAGATTTTTTGTTT
>CAZLPE010000132.1:0-10121 GCA_964561325.1 uncultured Flavipsychrobacter sp. | reverse complement strand
AGCAGGCGTTTCATAGTGCGGCTTTAGGTTGTGCGTATAAAAATAGAATAATATTTCTATTTATACGCAGTATTTCTATGAAACAGTGGGTCGCTTTGCTTGCCATTCGTTGCGGAGCAGTCCGGCTATTACAATATCGTCGGGCATGCCGTTGCGCAGGGCGCTTTGCCTTATAATGCCCTCTATGGTAAAGCCCAGCAGGCGGGGTAGGGTGGCGCTGCGTTTGTTGGCGGGCACAAAGCGGATCTCCAGTTTGTTGAGGCCCAGCTTATCAAACAAAAAATCTATAAACCTGATAAGGCTGCGCCGCACAATGCCCTTGCCTTCAAAGTCTGTAGCTATCCAGTAGCCTATCTGGGCGCGTTTCAGGTCGTGTTGCCAGTTGTGCATACCGAGGCCGCCGATTACCTGCCCATTGTAAAAAATACCCATATCCAGCCCTTCCTGACACTCGAGCCGCTGTAGCGACTGGTCTATAAACTGCTGCGAGTGAGCCGGGCGGGTGGTAGCGTCTACCCACTCCAGCCACGGATGCAGGCGCGGGCGAGAGTCGTCTATAGCAATAAACAATGCTGCGGCATCGGCGGGTTTGTAGGTGCGCAATAGTATATTATCGTCTACCTCTATCGTCACCATTATTTATAGCTGGTCGTTTTTGGGTTTGGTTACTCTGTCCCACAATTCGGGTATGCGTTTTATCCAGGCCAGTTCTTTCATTTTAGTTTTGGCCTCGGCCGCCGGCGAGCCAAAGTATACCTTGCCGGCTTCCAGGCTGGCCGGTATGCCGCTTTGCGCCAGCGCCACGGCGCCCTTGCCTATGGTCAGGTCTTTGTTTACGCCCACCTGGCCCCACAGTATCACCTCGTCTTCTATTATTGCCTTGCCGCCTATGCCCACTTGCGCTGCAAACAGACAGTTGGCGCCTATTACTGCGCCATGGCCTATATGTATATGGTTGTCCAGTTTTGTGCCGCGACCTATTATGGTGTCTCCGCTCACCCCCTTGTCTATGGTTGTTGCGGCGCCTATCTCTACATTGTCTTCTATAATCACGCGCCCGCAGCTCTCCATTTTGTCGTACTGCACAGCGCGGTCTTTACGGCGTTTGAAGTAGAAGGCGTCGGCGCCTATTACCACGCCGGCATGTATTATCACATTGTCGCCTATTATGGTGTGGTCGTATATGGTTACGTTGGGGTGTATAAGGCAGTTGGCGCCTATGCGCACATTATTGCCTACAAACACGCCGGGCTGCAGGTGGGTGCCTTCGCCTATCACGGCGGTATCGCTTATCATTTTGTATGCCGGCTCAAAGGGACGAAAGCGCGTAACTATTTTTACGTATGCCGAAAACGGATCGGGGGTGATGAGCAGCGTTTTGCCGGCGGGGCACGCCACTTCTTTGTTGATGATAATAACCGTAGCCGCCGATTGCAGACAGGCGTTGTAGTATTTCTCGTGGTCTACAAACGATATATCGCCCGGGGTAACCTTATGAATTTCGTTGATACCGGTAGCCATCTGTTGTGTATCGCCTACCAATACCGCTCCCGTAAAATCAGCTATCCATTGCACTGCAACAGGCTGTTCGAATCGCATACGCTCTTTATTTTGCAGCAAAAATACAACATTGACCGAGCGCTTTAACAGCGCATATTCAAAAGTTGGCAACAAAAGCAATCTGCAACAATAGTAAAGCTATAGGCCACAGATAGGGTATTAACATTGCTCTGCCGGCCCGGCCGGGCAAATTGCCGGTATATAGCGCCGAAAATGGGTAAAAACTGGCGCAGCTTTACGTTTTAAACTTTTGATAATGTATAATGCTACGGCTTTAAGGGCATTTTAATAGACAAATATCAGGCGCAAGTCACGGCATTGTCATAAAAATAGTAGTTTTGCTATTGGCGTAATCTATTAGTAGTCAATCATATAATTTTGGTATCTCCCAATATCTACTATATTTGCAATAATGAAACGAGGCTTTACCTACAATAGCGACAACAATCCCGACACCACTACTTATATATTAGTAGGGTTTGTGTTGCTTGTTGCGCTTCTTGGCGCATTGCGTATAGTATTCATATAATCGTTCATCTCTTTACTTTCCGGTATTTCCTTATTGTGCAATAAATCTTTCCCGTTTATGAAAACCGGGCCCTGCATATGTTTGTAAATTGCACCCTTTTTAGCAAGTACAACTGTATGATGCGCAAATCTTTACTCTTACTTTCCTTCGGTCTTATTAGTTGCACGGCAGTTAAGGCCCAGCAAAAACGCATTACGCCTACGCAAACCGCGGCGCAACAGCTTATAGCCAACACCGGCGAAGACAGCCTGAACTCTTATGGGGGCAGCCGGTCGCGGACAGTGATATCGGGCTATGGCGAGGCGCAGTATCAGCGCGATTTCAACCGCGAGACTGCAACGGCCAATCTGCGCCGGGCGGTATTGTTTGTGGGGCATCAGTTTACGGGGCGCATAGCTTTTTTTTCTGAGCTGGAAGTGGAAGACGGCAAAGTAGAGGCCGGCGGCGTGAGCGGCGAGGTGGCTATGGAGCAAGCCTATATGAAATTTGCGCTCAACCCGAGACAGTATATAGTAGCCGGTTTGTTTTTGCCGCGTATAGGTATAGTAAATGAAAACCACCTGCCCATCAACTTCAACGGTATGGAGCGGCCCATGGTAGAGCAAATGGTGATACCCTCTACCTGGCGCGAAATAGGCGTAGGCTTTTACGGACAAACCACCGCTATGCCGCTTACCTACAGCGTGGCGCTGCTAAACGGGCTGAACAATGCGGGCTTTGAGCATGGCGGCGGCTTTGAAGGGGGTAGGGCAGAAGGACAGCTTGGCGGAGCCAACAACCTGGCCGTTACTGCGGCGGTGCAGTACTTTGCCGGCAACTGGAAGTTTCAGGTATCGGGCTATATGGGCGGCACAACGCCGCTGGCAAAAAAAGCCGCCGACTCGCTGCAACTGGAATCGGGCCCTATGGGCGCGCCGCTGTATCTGGCCGAGGCCGATGCGCAATACAGTAATAACGGACTATCATTCAAGGCGCTGGGCTGCAATGTAAATTTGCCGCAGGCGCAAAGCATCAACCGCGCCTACGACCTCAATACCTTTAGCCAGATGTATGGCTGGTATGCCGAGCTGGGCTACAACCTGCTGAACTTTGCAAAAAAACCAAAATGGCAAACCAAGCAGCTTAATGTATTTGCGCGGTATGAAATGATAGATATGAATGCGCAAATACCCACCGACGGTATAACCGACGGCACGCTGCGCCAAAACCACCTGATAGCAGGGGTGGGCTACTTTCCGATACCGCATGTGGTGATAAAGGCCGACGTAAGACTGCTGAATACCGGCGAGCAAAACAGCGCGCTGATCATTAACCCCACGCCCAATGCGGCGCCATATAAAACCGCCAATACTTTTCTGAACATAGGTATTGGCTACTCTTTCTAACCATGAAACGGATAGACTTTATAAAAGGCTCGTGCGGCATGTGCATAGCGCTCAGTTCGGGCTTTGTGCTCAATGCTATTCTGGCTGGCTGCAAAACGCCGCTGGGCGTAATAAAAACCAAGTCGGACAACGATGTGATTACCATACCGCTCACCGAATTTGCCAACACCGACTATAAACTGGTGCGGGTAAGCAACTACGATTACGACCTGGCCATACAAAAAACCCCGGACGGCGCCTACGATACGCTGGTACTGGAATGCACCCATGCCGGCCAACCGGTAACAAAAACAGGCAATAACTACTACTGCACCCTGCATGGCAGCGTGTTTAGTCACGAGGGCAAAGTAATGAAGGGCCCCGCAGAACGCGACCTCAGAAAACTAACTACTACAATAAACAAAGACGCGCTTACCATAAAACTAAGATAACCCCAATGTACAGGAAAAAACTACTCTATGCGGCTATAATAGCCGTAGTGGCCGGAGGCTGCACTAAAAAAACCGACAACCCTACAGCCGCAGTAAGCAGCAAGCAGGTGATAACCGATTTTGTAAACACCGTGGCCCAACCGCAATATGCGCAACTACAGCAGACCGCCGCACAGCTAAACGCAGCGGTGCAAACCCTGAACGACGCACCAACCGCAGGCAATATGGACGCCGCCCGCACCGCATGGCGCAATATGCGCAGCGTATGGGAGCAGTGCGAAGGCTTCCTGATGGGGCCGGTGTCGGACGATAACTACGACCCTAATATGGACACCTGGCCGGTAGACTACCATCAGCTCGATTCGTTTATTGGCAATAGCACATCGTTTGGGGTAGATGCTGTGCAGGCGCTATCGCAGGGGCTGCGTGGGTTTCATCCGCTCGAGTTTATATTATGGGGCAAGGATGGCGCGGCAACAGCCGACTCTGTTACGGCGCAACAAAAACAGTATATGCTGGGTCTTGCCGCCGACCTGCTGAACAGCGCCACCCAACTGAACAATAGCTGGCTGGCCACGGGCGGCAACTTCAGAGCGCAGGTACTGACAGCCGGCGAGGGATCTACAAGGTATGCCACCCGCCGCGATGCGCTGCTGGCCATAGTAGCCGGTATGAGCGATATATGCGGCGAGGTGGGCGACGGCAAAATAAAAGAACCCTATGCCACCACCGACTCTACCATAACAGAGTCGCCGTTTTCGCACAACTCTATGAGCGACTTTACCAACAACATGAAGGGCGCGCAAAATGTGTATCTGTGCGCATACAACGGCAGCCAGGGCGCAAGCCTGAGCGCGCTGGTGGCAGCCCGCAATATAGCCCTGGACAATAAAATAAAAACACGCTTTGCCGCAGCCATAGCGGCGCTCAATACAGTGTCGGGATCGTTTGAGCGGGCGCTGCACACAGAGCGCACCCAACTGCAAAACGCCATGACCGCCATACTGGAACTGCAAGAAACACTGGATGGCGACCTGAAAACTTTTGTACAGACCTATGTAAAGGACTAACAATATAACCCTGATGAACAAATACAAGCTATTAGCCATGGCGGCGGCGCTGGCCTGCTGCTGCATGATGTGCAGAAAACCCAATGCCGCGGCGCTGAACGACGACCAGAATTTCGACCCGAGGCTATCGGGCGGAGCGGCTACATTTTTCGATATCAGTTCGGGTAGCTTTGGCACGCCTATAGACGGGCTCAGCCCACGCGACGCTCATGTGCACGATGTGGGCGACCAACTGTTTGAACAACCCTTTGTAGCTGCGCCCGCTCCGCGTTTTGGCGGTCTGGGGCCGGCGTTCAACAATGTGTCGTGCGCCAACTGCCACCACAACGATGGTTTCGGTTTGCCTACATTTGGCGAGGTAGGGTCGTCGTTGTTGCTGCGCATCAGCATACCCGGCGCCGACGAACATGGCGGGCCGCTGGCAGCGCCGGGTTTTGGCGGGCAACTGCAAAACATGGCGCTGTATGGCGTAAAGCCGGAGGCCCTGGTAGACCTGAGCTATACCGAAACGCCCTACACCTTTGCCGACGGCGAAAAAGCATCGCTACGCATGCCGGCCTACCGGCTATACGATCCTTACCTACCGCTGCCGGCTGGCTATATGCTATCGCCGCGGCTGGGTCCGCCGGTGTTTGGGCTTGGGCTGCTGGAGGGCGTGCCTGAAGCCGCCATACTGGCCTTTGCAGACCCTACAGACGCCAATAACGACGGCATAAGCGGTAAGGCCAACATTGTATACAACCCCGTAACAAAGCGGCAGGAATTGGGCCGCTTTGGCATGAAGTCCAACACATCTACACTGCAAGTGCAGGTGGCTACGGCCTTTCAGCAAGATATGGGCCTGACAAGCTATGTGCAACCGGTGAAAAGCGTGCATGGGCAACAACAGATGAACAATGCCTACGTAAGCCCTACGCCCGATCTTGCAGATACCGCGCTGGACGCTGTGGTGTTTTATGTGCGCACACTGGCTGTGCCTGCGCGCCGCAACGTAACCAATGCGCAGGTTATGAGGGGTATGACGCTGTTTACAGAGCTCAACTGCGCCGGCTGCCACATACCTACTATGTACACTGGCGTAAATGTAAACCTGCCCACGCTGAGCGCCCAACGGATACATCCCTATACCGACCTGCTGGTGCACGATATGGGCGAGGGGCTGGCCGACAACAGACCAGACTACCTGGCCGATGGCAAAGAATGGCGCACGCCGCCGCTATGGGGTATAGGTATGTTTGAGCAAACTAATGGCGTGCCCTATTTTCTGCACGATGGCCGCGCCCGAACGCTAACCGAAGCCATACTATGGCATGGCGGCGAGGCCGAAAAAAGCAAGAACTCATTTACCGCATTGCCCAAAGCCGACAGGGCGGCGGTAATAGCGTTTCTGCAATCGCTGTAGACCGAGTGGAAGCGATAGATTATTATTATTTTTACTAAAAAGGCCCGTTACAGTGTAGCGGGCCTTTTGTTATTAGTTGAGTTTGGCAGGAACTACCATTCTGAATTCGGGAATTGTTACGGTGAATTTCTTTTTGTTGAGGAGGTTTTCCATGAGGTAGGTACCGTACATCTTGCCTATTTCGCTATTCAGGTTGCAGGCCGATGTGTACTGGTAGCTACGGCCCGGGCCTATTATGGGTTGCTCGCCTACTACGCCTTCGCCCTCTACCTCGCGGTGGCCGTTGGCGCTGTCTATTATATGCCAGTGACGGCTGAGGAGCCTTATTTCGTTGACAGTAAGGTTTTCTATAGTAATACGGTAAGCAAACAAATATTCGGATATCAGTGGGTTAGACTGCGCCTCCTGATAAAAGGTTTCCACCTTAATACTTACACCTTCTGTTACAAGCTGAACCATAATAAAGCTATTGTTGAAGCAAAATTATAAAAATTATTTTAATTATAATCTTTTGTCGTCAACTCTTTTACTACATCGGCCACAAGGTCTCTTTCGTATCCTTTCTGCACAAGGTATCGGTATATCTTCATTTGCAGCGCCATTTTGTTCTTTTCTTTAGCCAGTTCGGCCAGCTTTCTTTCGGCCAGCCGGCGCAGGGTAGCGTCATATTGCTCGGGGTCTATTTCCTGCATGCCCTTGCGTATGCAGTAGTCAGATACTTTGCGAAGTTTCAGTTGTTGTTTTATTTTTTCTTTACCCCAGTGTTTCATCCTGAACTTGCCGCCGGCATATAGTTTGGCAAAGCGTTCTTCGTTGAGCACGCCTTGTTCTATCAGTTGCGACAGGTGGTGTTCTACATCGGGCGTAGTGCAGCCCAGTTCGTATAGTTTGTTGCGCACCTCCTGATGGCAGCGTTCCTGGTATTTGCAGTAGTGCAGTATGGCGGCGTCTATCATAGCGGGTTTGTGGTGTAAAAATAAGGCGAGATAGTAGTTATTAGTATTTATTCGGGCATTTTTATGCAGCAGGTGGCTATATCTATTACAGTGGATGGGAGATGTTGTGTCTATACATCAGCATTGCACCATTGCTTTTCATTTCTTAGCCTATACACAAGAAAGCCGCCAGGGCAATTGCTGTAGGCGGCTTTCTTATTATTATAGAGTGGTTTGTTATCTGCCCATGTACACCATAAGTATTTGCACATCGCTCGGATTTACTCCGCTTATGCGGCTTGCCTGTCCCAATGTGCGCGGTTTTATTTTAGCCAGCTTTTGGCGCGCTTCGTTCGATATTGCCGATAGTTTGTCGTAGTTAAAGCTCTCCGGTATCATCAAATCTTCCAATGAAGACATTTTTTGCACCAATTCCCGCTCTTTTTCTATATAAACGTCGTATTTCACCTGTATTTCCACTTGCTCGAGGGTCAGTGCGTCTATATCGCCTACAGCGGCCTTTAAATCGGGTATTGCTTCCAACATTTCCTTGATACCTATACCCGGACGAAGCAATAGTTTTATGGCTCTTATGCGTTCAGTTAGCTGTGCAGAGTTGTTGTCTTCCAGAATCTGGCGAGCCATATCTTTATCTACCGAGAATTCAGCGAGCGTTCTTTTTACATTCGCTACTCTGTCTATTTTATCATTTATCAGTTGCAAACGTTCATCCGACGCCAGACCTATGCTATGGCCAAGGTGTGTGAGGCGCATATCTGCATTGTCTTGGCGCAGCAGCGTGCGGTACTCTGCTCTGCTGGTAAACATACGGTAGGGTTCGTCTGTGCCTTTGTTTATCAGGTCGTCTATCAGCACGCCTATGTAGGCATCGCTGCGCTTCAGTACTAAAGGTTCTTGTTCTTTAGCGTTTCTTGCAGCGTTTATACCGGCCATTAGTCCCTGGCATGCGGCTTCCTCGTAGCCTGTAGTGCCATTTATCTGCCCTGCAAAGAACAAATTGTTGATCAATTTGGTTTCGAGGGTGAATTTTAATTGTGTTGGTGGAAAATAATCGTACTCAATAGCGTATCCGGGGCGGAAGAAACGCACATTTTCAAAACCGGGCACCATTTTCAGGGCTTTGTACTGTACATCTTCGGGTAGCGATGTGCTAAATCCGTTTACGTATATCTCTACGGTGTTCCATCCTTCGGGTTCTACAAACAACTGGTGGCGGTCGCGGTCGGCAAAGCGGCTTATTTTATCCTCTATACTGGGGCAATAGCGGGGGCCGCTGCCTTTTATGCGTCCCTGATACATTGGCGAGTGTTCAAAACCCGTTTTTAGTATCTCGTGCACCTCCGGACTTGTATAGGTTATCCAGCAGCAGCGTTGTTGTTTAGGTTTTATGCGCTCTATGGGCAGATAAGAGAATCCTACTACCTCTTCGTCGCCATCCTGCACTTCCATTTTAGTATAGTCGAGGCTGCGGCCGTCTACGCGGGGCGGTGTGCCTGTTTTAAGGCGGGCTGTTTCAAAACCAAGTTCCACCAGCTGTTCGGTGATGCCTGTTGCGCCCTTCTCCCCTATTCTACCGCCGCCAAACTGCTTCTCGCCTATGTGTATTACGCCGTTCAGGAAGGTTCCATTGGTAAGCACCACGCATTTGGCCATTATTTCTTGCCCCATGCCTGTTACTACGCCCTTAATTGTTCCACGTGAAACAATTAAACCCTTCACCATATCCTGCCAGAAGTCTACATTGGGTGTATTCTCCAGCATTTCGCGCCATGTAGCGGCAAAAAGCATTCTATCGTTCTGCGATCTTGGGCTCCACATACCGGGACCCTTAGATTTGTTGAGCATCCTGAACTGTATCATGCTCTTATCGCTCACAATTCCGCTGTAGCCGCCTAAGGCATCTATCTCGCGTACTATCTGGCCTTTGGCAATACCGCCCATAGCGGGGTTACAACTCATTTGCGCAATGGTCTGCATATTCATTGTTATCAGCAGCACCTTCGAGCCCATATTGGCAGCGGCGGCAGCGGCTTCGCAACCGGCATGACCCGCGCCAACCACAATTACATCGTATTCAGGAAACATAGCGCCAAAGATACAACCACAACCATATATAAACAGCGCCCTACCAAACATTATAACCACATTACACTGCCCTGCCGCTAATAAAAAAACTATAGTCGTGAAATACAAACTGTTCCACGTGGAACAATCCATTTCAAAGAACTTTAACAATAATCAATACAAAATTGCGTTAATTTAGTACCATGTTCCAGCCAAGAGGTATATACAGAGTCCTGCTACCAGCATTGCTGGCGGGAACTTATGTTGCTCAGGGACAAATACAGCAACACGACAAACTACCCAAGCGCGACCGTAGTGTGACAATAGGCATAAACCAAGGCGCGGATTATAGCAACAAAACAAGAAAGATACACCCACAGTACGGCATAACGGCAACAAAGGAGCTGAATAACCGCTGGAAAGCCGCCGGAAGTATTAACCTTAATGTGCCAACTACCGGCAGTATATACGCCATAACAGCCCCGGCTACCCTGCAATACTACGTGCTACCCAAAGAACGTAAAGTAAAAGCTTTTGTAGGCGCAGGAATACAATATACTATGCCTGTAAACAAGCCGCAAGTAGCTGCCACACCCACAGAATACCTACCTAAGTACAGCCCAGACAATGGCAACCACTATGTAAGCGTAGTATTTACCCAAGGGATAGTAATAGAGGTAAACACTAAAATACAAATTACCCAATCGTTTCACTTCATAGATGC
>CAZLPE010000131.1:0-10191 GCA_964561325.1 uncultured Flavipsychrobacter sp. | reverse complement strand
GATGTGCCTGCTATACTCGCTACCTCATCGCGTTTCAGGCTAATGTTGATTACAGAACCTTCCTGTTCATACCCGTAAATCTGTTTCAATGTCAGTATCGATTCAGCTACCCTTTCTCTGGCAGGCTTTTGCGCTATACTTATTGCTTTTTCCTCGGCATGTTTCAGGTCGTTTGCCAGATGCTTCATAAACAGCAATCCCAATGCCGCATTATTGCTTATCAAGCCTAATATAATGTCGCCGGCTATAAAGCAAACCTGGGTGTCTGATATTGCAGTTGCCGAACACGAATAACGCTCATTGCTAAGAAAAGAGCGATAGCCAATTATATTGCCCTTTTTGGCAAACCGAACAATATACTCTCTTCCTTCAAAACCGTATTTCGAGATTTTTACCTGCCCCTCCTGTATTATATATATACCAAAGGGCTGTTGTTTCTCTTTAAATATCAATTCGCCGTCGTCGTAACTAATATAGTTTTTTGCATTTTCCAGCTCCGTCAACTCTGCCGCCGATAATACGCTGAAAACAGAATCTGCCCTTGCAAAGCAAAGATTACATGTATCACATTTATTATCTGTACTACGCACTTTTTATGTTATTTGTTCGTAAGGTACATGCTTAATATTTGCAGCAATATGCGTGTAGTCATAAGCGTGCAAAAATGTAAAATAAGTTTCTTGTATACTGTACATCTGCTTGTATATCAAATAGCTATGAAGATTTATTCCTGAATATCCCCTGTGATATTGCGCACATTTTCCAGTAGGCAAAAACACATTTTGGGGTTACATATGTCATATTATCGGGGCGACGCTACATATAGCTTTGTTGTAGAATTTGAGCGTAAGCAACGCTTTCTGTTCTAAACAATATAGTGCATTGCCCAATTAATAACATAAAACAACTAACATGAAAAGGGTTACTAAAATTGTTCTCGCTATAGTCGGTTTATCGCTACAACCCGATTTATTTGCGCAAAATCTGGATACAGCAACGCATCCCGATTATTTTAAAATTTCGGCGCAATATAGGGTCAGGCCAGAGTTCAGGCAGGGATACCGCACACTATCCACCGACACATCTTCCGGCGCATTCTTCGTAGGCCAGCGAGCCCGCATTATCCTTGATTATAAAAAGGGGGGCTTGTCATTTTACACATCCATTCAAGATTCCAGAACATGGGGCGATGAAGAACAACGTAAGGATATTGGCGGGTTGCAGGTAAATGAACTGTGGGTGGATATGCCATTGTATGATAAATTGACTATAAAGCTGGGCAGGCAAGAATTTGCGTACGACGATCACCGCATATTGGGCAATCTCGATTGGGCAAATCTTACCATTTCGCACGATGCCTTGTTGCTTAAATATACCAATCCCCAAAAAGGCATACAATGGCATGCTGCCGGAGCTTTTAATCAGGTTGGCGAACCATTTTTTGGAACAAACTACAATCTGAAAAATTACAAATTTCTTGGTTTCACATGGGCCAAGGTCGATTTAAGTAAAATACACAGTTCCGTATCTGGTATTGCAGCGCTCAATGGGCTAAAATCTACCGATACATTACACACGTCCGATAAATCGACCTATACAGCTGGCGCAATTTTCAATTATCAGCACAAAGGCTGGAAATCAAATTTGGGCGCCTACTACCAAGGTGGAAAATCTGAAAACAACCTTACCGTAAGCGCATACATGGTTAATGCCTATGCGCAATACAAATACAAGAAAATGATTGTGGGTTTGGGCGGCGACTTACTGTCGGGCAATACTAAAAACACACCGGCAAACGAAACTAATTGTTTTACTACGCTGTATGCTACCAACCACAAATTCTATGGCTATATGGATTACTTTCTTGCCATACCGGGCGATACTAAGCAGGGTGGATTAATGGATCTGTATTTGCGGGTTGGCGTAGCGCCGGCTAAAAATATGCAGTTCACATTAGATGCTCATTCCTTTTCATTGGCCAGCTCAAACAATTTAGTAACCGGTAACAGCAGCAAGGATCTCGGTACAGAGTTCGATCTGTTATTCGATTATCAGATATCATCTGTTGTTCAATTGCAGGCTGGTTACTGTATGCTGATGGCAACAGATAATATGGAGAAACTAAAAGGCGGCGATGCGCAAAGCTATAACGGATGGTCGTATGTAATGCTCAAGGTTTCCCCTACTCTTTTTTTACATGAATTCACAAAATAAAACACGGTTAGTATGAAAAATCAACTCGTAAAATTGACATTAGTAGCTTTAGGGCTATTTCTTACCGCAGCAGGCTGCAAAAATACAAACAGTGAAAAACCAACCGCCGCTACACAATCGGAAGCGATGAGCGGCGAGGAAGTGGCAGTATTGACAGATGCGCCCAATGTGCCGCCGCCCATTACGCGCAAGCATCCAACAAAGGTGATAGTTACGCTCGAAGTAATAGAAAAAGAGATGGAAATGATGGATGGCGTAACCTACAATTTCTGGACGTTTGGAGGTAGCGTACCCGGTAAGTTCATACGTGTAAGAGAAGGCGATTTCGTTGAGTTTCACTTGAAGAATAATCCAAACAATAAACTACCGCACAATATAGACCTACATGCGGTGTCTGGACAAGGTGGTGGAGCCGCTGCAACCTTTACCGCTCCCGGTCACGAAACAAAATTCTCTTTCACGGCGCTCAATTCAGGTTTGTACATATACCACTGTGCAACAGCTCCGGTAGGTATGCACATAGCCAACGGTATGTATGGTATGATACTGGTAGAGCCTAAAGAAGGTATGGCCAAAGTGGATAGAGAATACTATGTATGCCAGGGCGATTTTTATACAAAGGGCGCTTATGGCGCATCGGGCTTGCAACAGTTTAATATGGATAAAGCCCTGAAAGAAGAACCGGATTATGTAGTGTTTAATGGTAAAGTAGGCGCTTTGACAGGAGACAAAGCTATTAAGGCTAAAGTAGGCGAAACTGTAAGGTTGTTTGTTGGCAACGGCGGACCCAATCTTGTTTCGAGCTTTCACGTGATAGGGGAAATTTTTGATAATGTATATAACGAAGGCGGCACGATAGCAAATCATAATATTCAAACTACGCTCGTACCTGCCGGAGGTTCTGCTATTACCGAGTTCAAATGCGATGTACCCGCTACGCTTATATTGGTAGACCACTCCATTTTCAGAACATTTAATAAGGGTACGCTGGGCATGCTTAAGGTGGAAGGCCCCGAAAATAAAAACATATACTCCGGTCAGCAAGACGACAGGATTTACCAATCAGAAGGCGGCGCTGCTCAAACAATGCCCGACGGTCCTGCTGTAGCAACCAAGCCGCTGACTAAAGAAGAAAAACTAACCCAAGGCAAGGCGCTATATACAAGCATATGTCAGGCATGCCACCAGGCCGATGCAAACGGTATCAATGGTTCTTTCCCTCCGCTGGCTAAGTCCGACTACTTCAATACAGACAAAAATAAAGCTATAAGGGCGGTGTTACACGGCTTGTCTGGAAAGATAACCGTAAATGGAAAACAATTTGATGGCATAATGCCCAAACAAACGCTTAGCGATGCACAGATTGCTTCTGTAATAACCTACGTGCTTAACAACTTTGGCAACAATGGCGGCGAGGTAAATGCTACCGATGTTGCAAAACAGAGAAAATAATTAAATGAAAAGTGTATTGGTAATATTAGTGATCTGTTTGTCTGATGCCCTGATGGCGCAGTCGGATATAAAACCTGGTAAAATGTCGGTTATAAACAAGGGTACATATGTTCCACTGTATTCGGCCGATACGCAGAAAGTACGTGTTGATGAGTTTTTAATGGACGTTTATCCGGTTACAAATGCCGATTATCTGCTGTTTTTAACACACCATCCAGACTGGAAGCGTAAAAACATAAAATCAATATTTGCCGACAGTAACTATTTAAGGCATTGGCAAACAGACACTTCTTTTGATGCAAAAATTGCCAATAGCCCGGTTGTAAATGTATCGTGGTTTGCTGCAAAAAAATATTGCGATTGCATGGGTAAGCGACTACCCAATGTTGCAGAATGGGAGCTGGTAGCTAAAGCGAGCGAAAGCAAAAAGGATGCAAGCAAAGATGTAAAATTCAATCAGTGGGTATTGAATTGGGTATCTAAACCAAGCAGTAAAATACTACCAAACGTAGGCGCAACTTTCAGAAACAGCTATGGAGTGTACGATATACATGGCTTGGTTTGGGAATGGACTTTCGACTTCAACAGCGCATTAACTACCGGAGAATCGAGAGGTAACAGCAGCCTAGACAAAACATTTTTTTGCGGAGGAGGATCTTTCAACGCCAAGGATATCAATAACTACGCTTCATTCATGCGTTTTGCAATGCGGTCGAGCGTAAAGGCAAATTACTGTATTTCCAATTTAGGATTTAGGTGTGTAAAATGAATTAGTTATGAAATTACTTCAAATAGTAGTTGTTGCGGCAGTGTTGATACTGTTGTCTTGCAACAATGGGGACAAAGTAAATACAACCCAACAACCTGAAGCTGCGGCAGATTGTTGTAAAAAAGATAGCGCTCAAAACAATACAAGCGCTGGCTTTACCGATGCGTCCATTTTTAATCTGCAGAGTAACTGGAAAAATCAGGAAGGACATGTTTTTCATTTCAGCGAGCTTGCTGGTAGCGTTACTGTAGTTGCTATGGTTTTTACATCCTGTCAGTCGGCATGTCCGCAAATTATGGGCGACATCAAAAAAATAGAATCCGGTATCGATATGGGTACTCATAAAAACATTCGGTTTTTGTTGATCACTATGGATCCGGAAAATGATACTCCTGAAAGGCTCAATGAGTTCAGGAAAGAACATCAGTTAAGCAACGCGTGGACTTTAGTATGCTCTGGCGATGATGCTACTATGGAAGTAGCCAATGTATTGGGTGTTAGAATTAAAAAGTTATCAGGCGGTGGATTCGATCATTCAAACGCAATTTTCGTATTGAATACCAAGGGCGAAATAGTGCATAAACAAGAAGGTCTGGGCAAAGAACCAGATGAAACCATAAAAGCTATCAGCGAGCTGAAATAGAATGAACTGTTATTAGTATATTATTTTAATAAATTTTAAAACGCAAAAAAACTTTAGTTATGTTATCAAAATCTCAAGCTAAACTATTTTTCTTTGGCGGCACCATTGCAACATTTGCTGTTTTCCTTGTGTTATCCTGGAACTCCCTGAGCAATGAAGTGCCCAAAAGAACCCATGAGGAGCGACTCACGCCGCAGGTAATAAAAGGAAAGCACATCTGGGAGGCTAATAATTGTATGGGGTGCCATACTATACTTGGAGAAGGCGCCTACTATGCGCCAGAGCTCACAAAGGTATATGAACGACGTGGCGAAGGCTACATTAAAGCAGCGCTTACATCTAAAACTCCATGGTCGCCGCGCGGCAGGCGTATGGTTGCCTACGGATTTAACGATGAAGATGCTAATAGCTTAATAGCATTTTTAAAGTGGATAGGTGAAACCGATTTGAATGGATTTCCAGCAAAACCCGACTTAAAAAAATAACTAACTCTTTAAAATACAATTTATGAAATACAGATCTCAAAAAGTTGCGTATTGGTTCTTTGCATTTTCCATGCTACTACTTTCATTGCAAATAGTATATGGTTTTATCATGGGGTTTGCCCACATGGGGTATGATAATCTGCACGCTGTTATTCCTTTTAATACGGCCAGAGCTGTGCATACCAATTTGCTGGTGGTTTGGTTGTTGTCGGGTTTTATGGGCGCGGCATACTACATTATACCAGAAGAAGCAGAATGCGAATTGGTAAACGTAAAGCTTGCCTATGTGCAATTAATATCGCTCGCACTGGTGGGCGTTACCGCTATCATTGGCTATCATTTTAATTATTGGGAGGGAAGGAAATTTCTTGAAATACCTCGTCCTTTAGATTATCTGGTAGTAGTAAATGTGTTAACATTTCTGAGCTTGATATTAGCTACTTTATACAAAGGGAAAAAACGAACAACTACGTCTTTGGTGCTTTCAATGGGTTTGGTGTTTGCAGCGCTGCTCTACTTGCCCGGTATGATCTGGTTCGACAATCAAACAATGGATTCATTTTTCAGGTGGTGGGTTGTGCATTTGTGGGTAGAGGGTGTGTGGGAATTAATAATGGGCGGTATTTTAGCTTTTCTGTTAATAAAAATTACCGGCGTAGACCGCGAGGTTATCGAAAAGTGGCTGTACGTTATTGTCGGACTTACTTTCATATCCGGAATTTTGGGTACTGGTCACCACTATTACTATATAGGCGTGGGTAAGGTGTGGTTAGTAGTAGGCGGTATTTTTTCGGCTTTAGAGCCCTTAGCATTCTTGGGTATGGCGTTGTTTGCTGTTGCTATGTACCGAAAAGGAGAGAAAAAACATCCTAATAAAATAGCGTTAAACTGGACGCTGGGCACTGCCATTGTATCGTTTGTGGGCGCCGGATTGCTGGGTTTGGCGCATACAATTCCGCAAGTGAATATGTATACGCACGGCACATTGGTAACCGCTATGCACGGGCATTTAGCTTTTTGGGGTGCATATGCCATGATCGTACTTGCAATTATCAGTTACTCGATGCCCAATCTTACAGGTAGAAAATTCTACGATACCGCTACCGGGCTATGGGCATTCTGGCTATCTAATATCGGAATGCTTGGTATGACCGTTGCATTTGGTGTTGCGGGCGTGGCTCAGGTTTATCTGGAGCGTAAAGTAGGCATTGAGTTTGGCGAAGTGCAAAAGGAGATTCAAGTCCACTTTTTTATACTTGTTTGTTGCGCCACCATGTTTACAAGCGGTATAGTGATGTTTATATACGAATTTATAAAGCATGGCAAAGCTACCGATGAAGCATTGATTCAATAAATGCAACGCCCTCCTACCCTATTGATAACTAAAAAAAGTAGAATTCACTAAACAGCTAAATGTAATGGATAACGCACTGCCCTACTATCGCTCTGTAGGTAAAGAAATAGAAGTTTTTGAACATGCATACCAGAATAAACTGCCCTTTCTGCTTAAAGGCCCTACTGGTTCGGGAAAATCAAGGTTTGTGGAGTATATGGCACAGAAGCTAAATAAACAGCTTATAACGGTCAGTTGTCACGAAGAAACATCGTCTACAGACTTGATTGGTCGTTTTATTATAAAGGGCGCTGAAACCCAATGGCTCGACGGTCCGTTGATAACAGCCGTAAAAACCGGCGCAATTATTTATTTAGACGAAATTGCCGAAGCACGTCCCGATGTTGTAGTGGCTATACACCCTTTAACAGACCATCGTAGGGAAATATATATCGATAAGCTTGGCGAAACAATAAAAGCTGATAGCACGTTTATGCTTGTTGCATCCTATAATCCGGGCTACCAGAGGGGATTTAAAGAGCTAAAACCATCTACAAGACAACGTTTTGTAGCGTTAAGTTTTCAATACCCCGCTCCAAATCTCGAAGTAGAAATACTTACTAACGAAACAGGTATAGATGAGGCCGATGCTAAAAAATTAGTACAAATAGGGAACAAGATCAGAAACTTATCCGACTTAGGGCTTTCAGAAACTGCATCTACCAGATTATTGGTAGATGCAGCCAAACTGATAAAAAGCGGATTGCCCAAACGAATTGCGGTAAAAGTTGCGATTGTAGAACCATTGACAGACGATGCGGAAACTATTGCAGCCCTCACAGACTTAAGTAATCTTTTGATATAATGGCGCTGGATGAATATTTGTTCGGACTCGTAGCTAACTACTTTAAAAAAGAGAAAAAGTTAGCTGACAAAGCATTGGGCAAAACAGTATATCTTGATAAAAGCAAATCAAGACTCACTTTATTAGCATCTGCTTTAACTGGAGAAAAAATTGAAATATTTCCATCGGAAAGAGAGGGGGGATATAAAAATCGTAATTTCTTTTTACCGGTTTCGTTTTCATTATTACCCACCTTCGCCGATAATTATGCCTATTATCTATTCCGGGTTCTGTACCTTCATATGCAACGTGGCCTTGACTTGAACTGGAATGACGGCGTTGTCAGGCAGTTGGCAGCTTCGCAAAAAATGGCGTTCGACACTTCGCCGCAAGTTTTAGCGTCATTATTTACATCGTTTCCTTCTTGTCGGGGTCTTTACGACAATCTGGTGTCGCTATTTGCCGAAGTGTACGGAAGCGATAAAATTGACTATTCCTGGCTTTATGGTAAATGGATGAACAATGAAGCCGAACAACCAAACGATAAAAAACTATCTGAAATAGCCGAAATTGTACGGAAATCAATGCAGGCAGCGCCTACAACTACACTTAAGGCAAGGGCGGTAGAAGACGTGAAAAGTATAACTGTTGATAAAAAACAACAGGAAAACTATGTGTTAACGCACAATTTCGAAAAGGTTGAAACCGCAGACGAGTTCAATGGCGTTTGGCGGGATTTTGATGGCGACGACGACCTTGAATCGCATAGCAATGCTCTTGATGAGTTGAATATGAAATTCACGGTACGAGTAGACGATCCGGTACATTCTGTTTATCAGGCCGAATTTGTGGAGAACGCCACTGTGCTGGAAAGTACTGAAGTGAAAGGCAATAATCAGTGTTTTGTATATAGCGAATGGGACTATACAAAACGGAAATATAGAAATGATTTTTGCAGCGTATTTCCAATAGCACAGCAAACCGCCGACAACTCTTATTACAAATCTACTATAGCAGAAAATGCGCGTCTGTTGCAGAACCTAAGGAAAACGATGGCGAGCGTAAACAATAAAATGCAACAGCAAAGAAGGCAAACGCAAGGTGATGCTTTTGATTTTGACGCCGTTACAGATGCTTTTGCCGAAATGTTATCTAAACGTACGCCGACAGATAAACTCTATCTCTCTAATCGAAAAAAGGATAAAGACATTTCGATATTGTTGCTATTAGATATAAGTCTGTCGAGCGACGGTTATGTGGATGGATTGCGCGTTATAGATGTTGAAAAACAGGTGTCTATACTGTTTGGCGAAATACTGAATGAGTATGCGATAGATTTTGCGGTTAAAGGGTTTTTCTCAAAAACGAGAAACTATTCATCATATGTATCAATAAAAGATTTTGACGAAAATTGGAGTGTTGCTACTAAACGCATAGGCGGTTTAGAGCCGCAAGGATATACCAGGATTGGGGCAGCGCTCAGGCATTCGGGCGCATTGCTTAAGTCTCGAAATTCAAAAAACAAATGGGTTATACTGATTTCCGACGGCAAGCCAAACGACTACGACAAATACGAAGGCGCGTATGGAATAAACGACGTAAAGCAAGCTTTGAGAGAGCTTAATGAAAGTAAAATCCAATCTTACGCATTAGCAATAGAATCGACCGCGAAATATTACTTGCCTCAAATGTTTGGTACAAATCACTATCAAATTGTATCCAAGCCCTATGATTTAATTTATTCTATGCTAAAACTATATGAGCGGATTAAGCAATAAAAATCAGGGTGCATAATTTAGCTGTCGTGCAATCCCTTTGGTGAAAAGGCAATCGCTGCGCACCCTAATTTATATTACTGGCCGGCAGCCTATTCCGGTTTATTTGGCTCCCATAGTTCTATTTTGTTCCCTTCTATATCGAGTATGTGCACAAATTTACCATACTCAGCATATGTTTCCACTTTATCCAATACCGTAACTCCTTCTTTTATCAGTTCAGCAACAAGGGCTTCTATGTTTTCGACTCTGTAGTTAATCATAAAGCTTTGTGCGGAAGGCTCAAAATACTTTGTTTTTTCCGGGAAGGGCGTCCAGAGCGTATATCCCTTTTTAGTAGCATTGGGTTCTTGTTGCCACTCCACTTTTGCGCCATAAGGGCTTGTTTCCAATCCCAGGTGTGTTTTATACCATTGATTTAGTTTTTCCGGGTCTTTACATTTAAAGAATATTCCACCTATACCAGTTACTCTTTTCATTTGAGCATTTTTTTGAGGGGTTTGGGCAATTGTTGATTGGGCAAATATACAAAGGCAAAATACAATTGGGATATACACATAAAATAGAGTTCTTGTGGCCATAGTAGTACGTGCTGATAACTGAAGCAAAGTAGTGAAAAAAAGTATGTGGGCAGTAATTTGTAAATGGAATTTTAAAAAACGCATTATGAATGTTT
>CAZLPE010000130.1:0-10382 GCA_964561325.1 uncultured Flavipsychrobacter sp. | reverse complement strand
TTTTTGCTTAGATCCAGATATCCATATTGGGTCTTTATCCCAATAATGCCCGTATCTGTTTTTATCAGTTTCGCTTCTTCGGTATAAGTGTGGAAGTTGTTTCTAAAAATATGTAGCGCATGCGTGGGGGCGGTATATACAGCCACCCCCAATATAGTATCCGCTTTTACTTTTGTTATCCCCATACTGTCCGCGCTTGCTTTTTGCGCATATACAGGACTACTAAAGGCTATTATAGTAATAACACTCAGGTATTTAGCATTCATTTTATTGTTTGTTTACAGGGTGTTATTAATGCTTTACTACAAATGTTTTAGATAGTTTTGTTTTCTCGTAGTTCACTTTCAGAAGATACACGCCAGATGGCAGTTTCTCGCTAAGCTTGAGTTGTTGGTATAGCGTAATTAAATTGAACTGGGTGTTTTCTGAATGTACTTTTTGTGCCATCATATCATATACCTCAATTGTTACATTTGCGCCATTGACACTATAATCATTCAAACTAATAGTAAAATCGCCGTTACCCGGATTTGGGTAGAGTTTTAAGTTGTGATAGGTATTAATCAGTATTGTGTTGCTTTGCACAGATCCAGAGCAAACACCTTCATAATTTACAATGCAGTACACAGAATCCCAGTCGTTGAAGTTGCTACTTGCAAACTCAGTAGATTTACTGCGTGCTTTTTCGGCGCCGTTTACGTACCAAATAACTTCGTAATCATCAATCCCGCGTCCGTTTACTCTGGCCGACAAGGTTACATTGGAGCCGCGATATACCACCGGTCCAATATCTGACGCAATACTAACCGATGGATGGTCGTAAATGCCGAATTGTAAAGTTGAACTTACTGCTGTATTTGTAGTGATACAACTTTGGTTACTATTTAGTACGCAATTAATTTGGTCAGATTGTTCAGGGGTAAATGTATAAGTTGTTCCCAAACCGACATCTTCTCCATTTAAACGCCATGTATATTCAGGTGCGTCGCCGGTATTTTCACCGTTGGCTGTACAGGTTACTTCGGTCGGTCCACACAGGTTCACGCCCGGATCACAGTCTATTGTAACTTTTGGCGATGCTTTTGAATTTACTTTAAATTTAATTATATTGCTTGTAACTGTTTGATTGGCAAGGCAGCTAATATCGTTGGTCAATGTACAATATATTTCATCATCATTGTTTGGTATGCGCGAATAAGTAGTGGCGCTGGAAACTTTATTGTTATTTACGTACCATGCATATTTAGGCGACGTTCCTGCGTTCCTGTCGCTCAGCGTGCAATTTACTCTTGTGCCTATACAAAACTCATTGCCAATATCGGAAGTTATCGTTATAGAAGCGGTATCAGGAATAGTAGTCGTCATCAGTATATCGCTACTCCAGGCCGTATCTCTGTTTAGGCATGTTGCGTTACTTGTTAATAAACATCGTACTATATCTCCATTTTTTGGTGCATATAAAAAAGTCGAACCAACCATACGTACGGTATCTTTGTCGTTTACATACCATTTATAATTTGGAGTTGTGCCGCCATTTACGGAAGCTGCTATGAAATAGGCGTCAGCTCCCGGACATATACTGGTTCCCTTAGTAGGGGTAACCGTTACACCGGGATTGCGGTAAATTGGGGTAGTGTAATGTAACGTATTACTTTTTGCACTGTCGTTTAGTATGCAAGCAATACTACTTAATATCTGGCAATATATAGAGTCGCCAACATTTGGGTACGCGAGATATGGATTGCCTGTATAAACGAGTACGCCATTTTTGTACCAATGGTAAACGGGCGTAGTGCCTCCCTGAAGGTTTGTGGCTAATAAGGAAGTGCTTGATCCCGGGCATATTGCCAAGCCGTTTGAACTCGTAATATATACGATTGGTTTCTTCATATGGAAGTGTCTTTTCGGACTGATGGCAGTATCGTAAAGTAGGCAGCCGTTGGCAATACGAACTTTGCAAAATATACTGTCGTTTTCGGCTGGTACAAACCTGTAGGAAAAAGTGTTAGCAACGAATATGTTATTTCTGTACCATTCATAGGTTACCGTTCCTCCTGCGTTATTAACAACCGGATCTGCGGTGACTACGGCTCTTGGGCAAGGAACGGAATCTAAGCTTGGGTTTACATATACATACGGATAGGTACGTGCGTTTACTACAAAGGTTCTGCTTGAGCTTATTACTGTGTCGGAAAACAGACAGTACTCGTTGCTTCGCATTTTACAATAGACTACATCGCCATTTACTGGTACAAAACGGTATATGGGGCCCGTGTAAGACAGGGTGTTATTTTTATACCAATAGTATATTGGTGAAGTACCTCCGTTAACAGCGATAGGAGTGCAAGTGACAGTTGTGCCAACGCAGACCCATGAAGAATAGGGCGTAATATCCATACTAACAGTGGCTGTAAGCGGGAAAGGATGAATCTTGATAGTGATTTTGTTTGACGTTGCTAATACAGTAGGGTTTGCGCCATTGGTTATGTTGCAGTACACTATATCTGAATCGTGCAGTGGCGTAGACGTATATTTGAAACTGTCTGTACCAACGGGATACCCGTTCAAATACCATCTATATCGTAGTGTTATTCCCGGCGCCGCGGTTGCAGTGGCTGTAAAAGTAGCCGACGTAGGTGTGCAATAGGTTATAACGGGGGTACCTATTGATATACCAGCATTGTATATTATTTTTATTTTGCTTTGGTATATATCTGCAAACACGAGGTTGCCAACAGAATCGACAGCCATACCCACCTGATTACCTCCTACACTGCTAATATATGATGCGGTAGCGGGTTGGTCATCTGCTGTTGTGCCGCTTGGCAGTCCGCCATACTTCGTAATGATTCCGGCGGCGTTTACTTTGCGAATATAATTTGCAGATGATATGTATACGTTTCCATCTTTGTCTACCACTACTCCGTTTGGCGACGGAATACCGGCCAAAGTTGCAGCGCCGCCATCTCCAGATGTAATAGCGCTTCCCTGACCGGCAAATGTTGTTATTATACCCGATGTATCTATTACCCTAATTCTGTTTGCAGCATAATCGGCAATGAAAATTCTACCATTCGCGTCGAGCGCCATTCCCAGAATATCGCCAATTTGAGCGCTCGTTGCCGGGCCTCCATCGCCGCTGTAACCAAATACCCCTGTTCCGCAAACTGTTATTATTATTCTATTTGTGTCTATTTTCTTTATTTGGCTTCCTCCTGTAGAAACGTACACATTTCCAACCTTGTCTATACCGAGCGCAAAAATAGTAGGAAACACCAAGGTATCGGCTCTTGCCCCATCTACCAGTGGTCGTATGCCACCGCCTGCATAGGTGGTAATAATCCCGGCGGGGTTAATCTTGCGAATGCGTCTATTAAGCATGTCGCATATATATACATTACCTCTTGCGTCTTTTACTACACTGGTTGGTTTATTAAATTTTGCATTGGTAGCCGGGCCCCCGTCTCCTGAAAAACCAGATGAGTCTTTGCCCGCTATTTTGGTAATAATTCCCGCAGCATCTATTTTTCTCACATTGTTTATTCCAGTCTCTGTAAAGTAGATGTTTTTTAAAGTGTCTATATGCGCACCCATAGGTTGGTTGAGGATTGCCGATTTAGCAGGTCCTCCGTTGCTTAAGTTTTCGATTTGTACCCCGACATTTGTACCTGCAAATGTGGATACTATTCCTGCTGGGTCTATTTTACGAATTTTTTTATTGTTATAATCTGCAACGTATATATTTCCGGCAGCATCTGTTACTGCTTGATATGGGTAGTTGAATTTGGCTGAAGTAGCCACACCTCCATCACCAGTATTACCGGAGATTCCCGGTCTGCCTGCAATGGTATTAATAATACCTGATGTGTTTATTTTTCTGATGATTTGATTCGCTTTATCTGCAACATAAATGTTACCGCTGTTATCGGAACTTATACCAGATGAACTGTTTATGCGGGCTGCAGTTGCCATCCCTCCGTCGCCGGCATAGCCGGTAAAGCTGTCGCCTGCAAAAGTGTTTATTATCCCAGACGGGTATATAATGCGAATATTGTTGCTATTAACATCAAGCAAGTATAAGTTACCGGCATGATCAGTACACATACTTGTGATTTTATTGAAACCAGCATCTATGGCATATCCGCCATCGCCGTAATAACCGGAAATACCTGAGGTGTTGGCAAAAATACTCATGTATCCAGTGGGCGTAATTTTGTATACACGTTGATCACTGGTAGCAATGTATATAAATTGGTTATCGTCTATGGTGATTGCATATATATTCCTTGTCAGTGAAACAAAAGTGGTAATCACTCCTTGCGGACTTATTTTTCTAACTCGTTGATTTGCATATTCTGCTACATAAATATTGCCACTGGTGTCTGCTACAACACCTACTGGTCTGTCCAGTTGAGCATATATTGCAAGCCCCCGATCGCCTGAATAACCAGGAGAGTTGACAACACCCGCAAAGTGTGTTAATATGCCTGAAGGGGTTATTTTTCTTATTGTATTGTAATTATAATCTGCAACATACACATTGCCAAATCTATCGGTACACAACGCTACAGGGGAATTTATAGTTGCGTTTGTTGCTGAGCCGCCATCGCCAATACCTCCGGCTAAGGTGCTGATATTCTGTGCTTTAGCGGCAATAAACGAACTAATAAAGCACAAAAAGATTACAGATAATTTTAGAGCTTGTTTCATAAAGAAATATCATAAGAATGTTAGGAGAATCTTCGTAAAGATATGAAGTTTCAACTATAAAGATAATAAAGAATATCAACTCTGCAAAGATTAATAAGTCTGTTATTCACCCTAAATGCGGTACGGAGTTCTCGTTAGTTTTACTTTTATTTACACAAATATTTAGCATGAGAAAGACACTGTTAGCATTTTTATGCAGCGCCGGACTGATAGCTTGCAACTCGTCGCCAAGCGCTCCCAATACATCTACTCCGGTATTATCTGCAATAGTGGAAAATTACTGGCAAGAAAGAATGCAACTGTTTCCTCTGGAGGCGACTGGCTATGGCGACAACAGATATAATGACAAACTTACCATAACCATATCAACGACGTTTAGAGACAGCCTAAAACGGTTTTATCAAAAATACCTCAATCAAATAAATGAATTAGATAGCACTGCAAAAAATGCAGACGTAACCAGCTTTCGCTTGTTTAAGTACGAAATGGAGATGAACCTTGAAGGGTTGAGCTATCCTACGCATTATATGCCTATCAGTCAGTTTTGGTCGTTTACTTTAGAGCTGCCACAACTGGGCGCAGGCAGCGGAAACCAGCCGTTCAAAACCGTTAAGGATTACGATAATTGGCTTTCCCGTCTTTCGGCTTTTCCCGCCTGGACCGATACCGCTATATACAATATGCGTAAAGGCATGTCTGCTGGTTGGGTGTTGCCGAAAGCGCTTGTAGTGAAAATTTTGCCGCAGCTCAAGGCTGTAGTGAAAGAGGATACAGCCAGCATTTTTTACGGCCCTATAAAAACATTGCCCGACAGTTTTAGCGCAGCTACAAAGGCTCGGCTGACCGAGGCCTACAAGGAGGCAATTGCTAAAATTATTAATCCTTCCTATAGTCGGCTATATCAGTTTTTTGAAACGGAATATTTACCCAAAGCGAGACCGGGAAGCGGGATTAAAGATGTGCCCGGCGGCGATGCCTACTACAAATACTGCATAAGATACTGGACAACTACCAGTAGGACACCTGATAGTATATACAACACCGGTCTTAAAGAAGTGGCGCGATTAGAGAGCGAAATGATGAAGGTGAAGGATGCCGTAGGCTTTAAGGGCGATTTGCAGGCATTTTTTACGTATGTAACAAAAGACCCGAAATTCTGTCCGTTTACAGCCGATAAGCAGGTGATAGATAGCTTTTGGGGTATTAAGAAAAAGGAAGATCCGATGCTGAGTAAGTTATTTAAGAACGTGCCTAAAACACAATTCACCATCCGGCAGACAGAGGCTTTCCGCGCTGCATCTGCGAGCGCTGAATATAATCAGGGATCTGAAGATGGTACGCGACCGGGTATATTTTATGTGCCTATTATAGATGCGCATAAGTTCAACTGCATTGGTATGTCCACCTTGTTCTTACACGAGGCCATACCCGGGCACCACTACCAGATATCGCTGCAGCAGGAAAACAAAAACTTGCCCGCATTCAGACGCTTCCTGTGGTATGGCGCTTATGGCGAAGGGTGGGCGCATTATTGCGAAACCCTGGGCAAGGAGTTGGGTGTGTACGATGATCCGTATCAATACCTTGGTCATCTTGGCGATGCTATGCACAGGGCTATCAGGCTTGTGGTAGATATAGGTATGCACTACAAAGGCATGACGCGCGAAGACGCAATAAAATACATGATGGCCCACGAACTGATAACCGAACCGGAGGCCACTGCCGAAATAGAGCGATATATGGCTATACCAGGTCAGGCGCTGTCGTACAAAATAGGGCAGATGGCAATTAGCGCCGAACGCAGGAAGTATGAAGAACTGTTGGGCGCTAAGTTCAATATTTCATCTTTTCATGATGAAGTACTTAAGGATGGATGCGTGCCGCTTAATGTACTTCAGGAAAAGTTGGGCGATTGGGCTAAGAAACAGTAGGGCTACCTAAAAATATTGAAGGGGATAACGCATTTTGCTATATCCCCTTCAATAATGGCTTTGTATATATTTTACCTTATCAGTGCATGCCTATCGGCATCCAGACGGAGGAGAATGAAAATAAGGATGCTAAAAGACAACAGCGATGAACCGCCATAGCTTAGGAAGGGTAGCGTAATGCCTATAACCGGCATAAGCCCTATGGTCATGGAGATATTGATGGCAAAGTGAAAAAACAATATGCAGGCTACGCAATAAGCATATATACGGCTAAAATCGGAGCGTTGTTTTTCGCCTACAAATACAATTCGCACCATTAACGACAAATACAATAATACCAACACGGCGCTACCCACAAAGCCGAATTGCTCGCCCACAGCGCAAAATATAAAGTCGGTATTTTGTTCGGGTACAAACTGGTTTTTGGTAGATGTACCATTAAGAAATCCTTTGCCCCACATTCCGCCAGATCCGATGGCTATTTTTGACTGCAATACATTGTATTCCGAACTATTGCCTTTTTTATCTTCGCCAGCTACCATTGTTTTGTCGTATTCGTCGGGCACTTCTTTGCCAATGGTAGAATATATGCGGTCTATCTGGTGGCGTTGCAATACATGCTTAAACGCAAAAGGAACAGCTATCTGAGAAAACAAAATGCAAAACAGATAGGCGCCAATAATAATGATGCGTGGCGCCATTTTTCTGCGCAGGGTATAGCGCATATTCCATGCTATAAGTCCGCCAAGCGCTGTAAGCGCTACAAACAATATTGTACGGTCTACGAGTAAGGTGGCAAGGCCTAATGCAATAAGAGAAAAGCCAACAACCAGTATAGCATTGGGCAGACCCTCGCGATACATAACCAGGAAGAAAGTAAAGTACACCAATGCAAGCCCGGTTTCTTTTTGCAGGAGTATCAGCGCCGCGGGCGCCATGGCAATAGCCACAGCAAACAGCCGGTGTTTAAGTGTTTTGAAATTTGTTTCCGGCAATGCTATAAACTTTGCTACAGCAAGCGATGTGAATATTTTGGCTACTTCGCCGGGTTGAAATCGGAAACTGCCTATAGCCAGCCACGATCGCGACCCTTTTACATCTACGCCGGCAAATATGGTAACAATAAGCACCGCTATACAAACAGTGTATATAAGGAAGGCAAACGATGAAAAGAACTTACTGTCTGTAAGCAAAATGAAAAACCCAATGAATAGAGAGTAACCAAACCATATTAGTTGTTTCATGTGGCTTTTGTTCATCATGAAAAAAGTGGTGTCGGTGGTGCGATGCTCTACAGAGTAAACGGCCATAATACCTGTAGCTACAAGCAATATGTAGAGCAGCAAAATAATGCCGTCGAGTCTGCTGAAGAGTGTTTTGCCTAATGAGCTCATGTTGTAATGTAGCGGTTGTAATTATTTGCTTTTCAATTTGTTTTGCAGCCATCTGTTCCACAGCGTAGAGTCGGCTGCGCGCTTGGTCATTTTTGCCAGTTGGCGGCGTTCCATTTTTGCCCTGTATACTTCGGCATCGTGTTTGCGCAATACCGAATCAATAGTATACACATATTTGTTTATAAGGTTGGCTTTCAGCATTTTTTCTTCCAGCGTTTTGCGCTTTGTGGTTATGCTGTCGTTTAGGTATTTTTCTATCAGCAAGCTGGCTATTGGGCCGGCCCATGTTGCACCATAGCCAGCGTTTTCTATGGCCACGGCAATAGCTATTTTCGGGTTTTCGCGGGGTGCAAATGCCACAAACATGGAGTGGTTCTGCATTTTTATTACTTCGCCATTTACTATCGCTTTGTTTTCTGCCGTACCTGTTTTTGCGCACACAGCTACACCCTCCATTTTGGCCACTGCCGCAGTGCCGCTCTCTACCACATCTTGCATGGCCTGCTGCACTACGTTGAAGGTAGTGTCGGGTATATTTATCACTTTGTGTTTTACGAGGTACTTGGCAAGTAAGCTATCCTTGGGGTTTTTGCCTATGGCGCGCACAAAATGAGGAGGGTAGTAATAGCCCTTATTAGCAATGATGCACATAGAGTTGGCCATTTGCAGCGGAGTGAGCAATAGTTCGCCCTGACCCATACCCACAAATACCACAGTACAAGAGTTCCATACCTTGTTATACATTTTGTTGTAGGTATTAGTGTCTGGCAAATTGCCTTTACCTTCATAGGGTATGTCTACGCCCGTTTGCCGGCCAAATCCAAAGGTGTCGTAATAGTCGTGCCATACTTGCAGACCATTTTTAACGCTGCCAAAATCTTTGTAATCAATGGTCATTCTGAAGATATGGCAAAAGTAGGAGTTGCAGGAGTGGGCAAGCGCCAATCTGAAGTTGGCGGCGTGTCCGGCGTCTTTGTGTTCGCAAGCTATACGTCGGCTGCATGCGTTATATCCGCCGCCGCAGCCATAGCCAAACGACGGTCCTATAGCGCCCACCGCCAGCGCCACAAGGCCGGTCATTGGCTTGATGGTGGAGCCGGGTGGATACATGGCCTGCGTAGCGCGGTTAAACAAAGGTCGGGTAGCCATACGGTAAAGCATGGAATAGTTTTTAGCGCGTTCCTTGCCTCTGAGCAGGTTGGGGTCGTAGGTAGGGCCGCTCACCATGGTTAATATTCCACCGGTTTGCGGGTCTATAGCCACAACGCTGCCAATCTTGTTGGTCATTAATTTTTCAGCATAGGCTTGCAAGTCGGCGTCGAGGTAAAGATCCAGTTGCCGGCCAGATATTTCCTGGCTATCCAGCATACCGCCCTTGTAGGGGTCGCGAGGACGATTGAATTTGTCGCGCTCCAGATAGTGTACGCCTCTTTGGCCGCGCAGCGCTTCTTCGTATTGAAGTTCGAGTCCGCTTAGCCCGGTATAGTCGCCCTGTCTGTACGACATATACCTTGGTTTTTTAAGCATTTCCACATTTACCTCGCCGATGTAACCAAGTAAAATGCCGGCAGTAGCGTTTTCGTAAGCGCGTATGTTGCGTTCCACAAGTTCGAAACCTGTAAACATATAGGCGTTTTCCTGAAAGCGGGCCGTTTGCGCCTGGCTCAATTGTTCCATAAACGAACTTTGCCGTACATCAATATTGCGCTCCTGAACCCGTTTCATAATAGCGTTGTATTCAGAACGGTCTATTTCGAGCGCAGCGCAAAACTGTAGCGTATCAAAAGTTTTGGGGATATTGCGCGGCGTCACCATCAAGTCGTATACAACGGTATTAGAGAGCATTACCTTGCCTTTGCGATCGTAAATAACGCCGCGAGGGGGATATACTACCTTTTTGTATATAGCAATATCATTGGCGAGGATTTTATATTTTTCTTCAAAATTTTGCAAAAAGAAAAGCCGGGCTAAAATCACAGACGCAAGGCCTATGAAAATAGCTATAATGACGTACTGACGCGGGTTTGCCGCAACTGACATAGATGAAGATTATGGTACTGGAAATTGTAAGCAAACCTAACACAAAAACATGGTTAGAAAGCGATTAGGCGTTAGCCTTTGGCAAAAGTCGGGAAATATTTTCTCAATCTATGGGTATATTTTTTTTGAAAAAAATTTGCACAATTCAAAATGAGCGCTTACTTTTGCACTCCGTTAACGCGGTAGTTAGTCCGGTGGTGTAACGGTAGCACAACAGATTTTGGTTCTGTTTGTCCTGGTTCGAATCCAGTCCGGACTACTAATTGAGAGCGAAAGAAACAGAGCGATGAGCGATGTGGCTTTCGCT
>CAZLPE010000129.1:0-10480 GCA_964561325.1 uncultured Flavipsychrobacter sp. | reverse complement strand
TATGCCCGGATACTGTATCTATTTAACAAAATATCGATTTTATTGTTTAATTTTATCTTTCATGGTAGTAGCAATCTCTGATTGCTGTGCTGGTGCAGTTTATACATTTCGTATGCCAATTCGCCGGTCTTAGATTGGCGCTGCGCAAGGGTAGTGGGAGGCTACGCTTAACTGGGTAGACAAACTATATATAAAGTCACCAATATCTATAAAATTAGGAAATACACTATTTAAATAATTGGAATGTCATCATGAGAGCCACACTTTTTATTTTTGTTTTTTTTACTTCTTGTTTTTGTAAAGGGCAAAATGTATTTTACAAAACGGATAGACCAATTGTGGCTTATCTTGCTATGTGTGAGAAATTTTCAATTAACAGATTGCCATACCCATCAAGTACTATTAGTTTAATAGCAGATAATGGTTCAGTTAGTCTCGAAGAAGGATATTATCTCTATTGCCCCACGCAAGCAGGTATCTGCAAGATTAGGGCTATGGTTACAACAAAAAGCGGTAAAAAAGCAATTGATAGTTTCTACTATGATGTAAAGCGAGTACCAGTATTTTTTGATTATGGTGGTTACACTAGTGGGTTTTTGCCCTTAAAAGTTCTTAAAAATGCTCATAATATTCCTCGACTTTCACCTGATTGGAACTTTATTGATGAATACAATATTCAAATCGACAGTTTGACTATTTCAAGATTTCATGAAAACAGCTTGGTATTTTCTAAAAGAGTTAGTGGTGATATACGTGTGTATGGACGGATGCCTTCTTATAAAGACAGTGCATTGAACAACGGTTACCAAAAGATGAAAAATCAACATTCATTTCTTGATAGTGAAGTCAGTAATGATTTTAACAATGCAGTGGCTGGGGATGTAATATTGTTTGATAACATATTATTTAAGGATATCGATGGTAGTTTAAGAGTAGTAAAATCAAAATTTTATTTGCTCACTGATCAGATTTCTAACAATAGCTTAAAGTATTACAATTTGCACACTCTATATCCATCTGAAAACGGGCAAATTATATTGAAAAAAGACAAGTAGATTTCATTTCAAAATTTACTTGTCATGTCCCCGATGTTCTTAGCCTTCCGACTAAGAACATCGGGACATTGAATTTAAACCACTAACCTCGCCCCACAACCTAACTACTAAAGCAGCCCAAAAGATAGCCGCACCCCACGCGCTGTGCTATGACACAATCTACGGTTATACAATTGCAGATGCAGTAAATTTGTTGCCGCAGCAATACCCATGCCTAAAATACCCGCTACATTATTACGATTTGCAAAGAAGGCCGGCGCAGCTGCTCTGGTCGGGCTGGCGCTGTTTTTATTAATAGATATTATTGCGCCTGTAGATACCAGCATACCGTTTGCTACCCTTATACAAACCCGCGATGGCGCTGTGCTGCACGCTTTCATAGCCCGCGACCAGCAATGGCGACTAAAAACCCGACTGGAAGAAATAACGCCCGAACTGAAAAAGGCAATCGTTTTTAAAGAAGATAAACACTTTTACTACCATCCCGGCATCAATCTGCTGGCGGTAAGCCGTGCGGCGGTAAACAATCTGTTTCATCTCCGCCGCACATCGGGCGCCTCTACCATCACCATGCAGGTGGCCAGGTTGCTGTCGCCCAAGCCCCGCACTTATTTCAATAAGTGTATAGAAATGTTCAGAGCCCTGCAACTGGAGCTGCACAACAGTAAAGACGAGATTTTGCAGCTTTACCTGAATCTGGTGCCTTATGGCGGCAATATTCAGGGCGTCAAGGCGGCCTCGCTGCTGTACTTTGGCAAGTCGCCCGATCAGTTGTCGCTGGCCGAACTAACGGCATTAAGCATTATACCCAACAGACCCAATTCGCTGGTTATGGGGCGCGATAATGCGCTGATAGCCAAGGAACGCAACAAATGGCTGGCGCGGTTTGAAGACGATGGTCTGTTTGCGGCCAGTATAATAAAAGACGCTATGCACGAGCCGCTCAATGCCCAGCGGCACAATGCGCCCAATGGCGCGCCGCAGTTTTCGTGGCGCATGAAGCGCAGCAATCCCGGTATGCTGGAGGTGCGCACTACCATAGACGCCAAAATGCAACAGAAAGCCGAAACCATTGTGGCCAACTATGTAAACCAGCTAAAGCTGCACAATGTAAACAATGCCGCTGCGCTGATAATAGACAACAAGACGCACGAAGTGGTAGCCTACATAGGCTCGTCCGACTTTGCCGACCGCTACCACTATGGCGAGGTAGACGGCGTTCGCGCTGTGCGGTCGCCGGGCAGCGCGCTCAAGCCGCTGCTGTATGCCCTGTGTTTCGATAAAGGATTGGCCACCCCAAAAACCATAACGCCCGATGTGCCCATAAACATAAAAGGCTACACCCCCGAAAACTACGACAAGCTGTTTAGAGGCAATGTAACCATAGAGTATGCGCTGGCCAACTCGCTGAATATACCGGCGGTAAAAATGCTGGATCTGTTGGGTACAGACAAATTTATTGGGGCGCTCACAGAGGCCGGCTTTGGCAGTGTGGCGCAAAAGCGCAAAGACATGGGCTTATCTATGATACTGGGCGGCTGCGGCGTGCGGCTCGAGGAGCTTACCGCATTGTATTCGGCATTTGCCTGCGACGGTCGCTATTACCCGGCGCGCTATATAGCCGCCGGCGCAAAAGACACCGCCGGCAAAAGCCTGCTAAGCCCCGCCGCCAACTATATGCTGGCAAAAATACTGTGCGAGCTGCGCCGCCCCGACCTGCCCAATGGCTACGAGGCCGCGGCCGGCATACCGCATATAGCCTGGAAAACCGGAACATCGTACGGGCGCAAAGATGCCTGGAGTATAGGCTACAACCGCCGCTATACCATAGGCGTATGGCTGGGCAACTTCTCGGGCGCGGGCGTGCCCGACCTGAGCGGAGCCGCCACAGCCACCCCGCTGCTGTTTCAACTGTTCAACGCCGTAGACCACAATGCCGCCAACGACTGGCTGGAAGCCCCCACCGATCTGGAGTTCAGACTGGTATGCACCGAGACCGGCAGGCTGCCCGCCGATTTTTGCCAGAAACAGATAATGGACTACTACATACCCGGCGTATCGACCAACGAAAGGTGCGACCACTACAAAGAGGTGTGGTTGAGCGCCGACGAGCGCTACAGCTACTGCACATCGTGCCTGCCGCCAAACGGCTACAAAACAAAACTGCTGCCCAATACCACCCCCGAGCTGGCTGGCTATTACGACGCCAACCACATAGCCTATACGCGGCTGCCGCCACACAACCCGGCCTGCACCCGCACTTTTCAGGGTCAGGCGCCGCTCATTACATCGCTCACCAACGGTATGACCTACCTGATAGTAGACAAAGAACAGCAACAACTGCAACTGGCCTGCACCCCCGCCATGGATGTGCAAAAGGTGTACTGGTATATAAACGATAAGTATTACGCTACCGCCGAGGCGGGAAAAAGATTGTTTTTCAAGCCCACATCTACCACCCTGAAAATATCTTGCACAGACGATAAAGGCAGGGTGGCTAACATAACAATAACAGTGCGGTTTATATAAAACAAGCGCGGCAAGCGGCAATAAATATATTTTTGTTACTACACAATAAACTCAAAATCAAGCGTTAGTTTTAATGTCAACTCTCCATTATATGAAATTGAATGTACGGTATGCCATCTTATTGATAGGCAGCGTCCTGCTTTTTGCTTGCGGCGCAAAAAACGGCTTGCGCATAGTATCCAGGAGTTTTGAAGATGAGATAGAGCTGCAGCAAAATCTGGTGTTTACCTTCGATAAAGATGTGTTTCCCGATAGCCTGCTCAACCGGTGGGATACGCTGGAGTATATTAGTTTTTCGCCGGCGGTAAAGGGCAAGTTCAAATGGAACAGCGCCAGCGAACTCACGTTTTCGCCCAACGAAGGCTTTATGCCCGGCGCCAGCTATACCGGCAAGCTCACCAAGCTGCTGCTCAAATACAACGCCAAGGTAAAGGGCGTGAGCGATGAGCCGGTGTTGTTTCATACCGCTCCGCTAAGGGTGGCAGGGCAGCACATATCGTGGGTGAGGGGCAAAAACGAATCGAACGTAATGGTGCAGCTCGACCTGAGCTTTAACTATATCGTAGATCTTGCCGCCGCCGCCAACCGACTGAAACTAAACAGCGGCGGCCGCGACATAACCGTAAACGCCGTAAACAGCGGCCCCGGCAAAACGCTGAGCGTGCAGTTTATGCCCGTGAACGATAAAGACGAAAACACCCCGCTGAAAATAATGCTGGGCAAGGGCATACCGGTGCAGGGCGCGGCCTATGCATCGGCGCAAGACACAACCATAGCGGCCGAAATACCATCGCGCTACAGCCTGACCGTAACCGGCGTAACAGCGCAGCATACCGGCAACGAGGGCGTAATAACTGTAAACACCTCTCAGCCGCTGGTAGAGGCCAACCTGAAAAGCTGTATATCGCTGCAACCCGTTGTAAACTTTGAGGTGGCGGTAAACGATGCCGGCTTTACCATCACCAGTCCGCAGTTTAGCGCCTCGCAAACCTACCGCCTCAGTATTGCCACAAAGGCAGAAGGTATTTTTGGTGGAAAACTAAAAGCCGAATATGCCGAGCAGGTGTCGTTTGGCAAGCTGAAACCAAGCATAGATTTTGCCAATACCAAGGGAATGTATCTATCGGCGGCGGGCTTCCGCAATGTGCTGGTAAATATTGTGAACGTGCCCGAAGTAACCGTTACGGTAACCAAGGTGTATGAAAACAACATAGAGCATTTTATGCGTCAGGACAAGCAATATGGCTACCAGTATAACGAGGAAGAAGGCGAGGGCAACGAATACCAGTATTACGAAACCCAGAATATGGGCGACGAGGTGTTTAGCAAAAGCTACGAAACCAGCAAACTGCCCCGCCAGAACGCTGCAAGCATCCTGCACATAGACTTTGAAGACAAGCTGCGCGGATATGATGGCGTATATATAGTGCAGGTAAGATCTAAAACCCAAAACTGGCTGCAACAGTCTAAGATCATTTGCCTGTCGGATATAGGGCTGATTGTAAAAAAAGAGAAAGACAATGTATATGTATTTGCCAACTCTATAAAAACAGCCAAGCCGCTGTCGGGCGTGAAGGTTACGTTTATTAGCGACAACAACCAGAAAATGAATACCCTAACCACCGATGGCGACGGCGTGGCGGTGTATAAAGACATAAGCAAGCAGGCGCCGGGCTTTAATGTGGGACTGGTAACAGCCAAAAAAGACGATGATTACAGCTTTGTGCTGCTGTCTAAATCGCAGATAGGCACATCGAGGTTTGACGTGGGCGGCCGACAGCCCAACGAAACGGGCCTCAACGCTATGATCTATCCGGAGCGAAACCTGTACCGCCCCGGCGAAACCATACACATGAGCGCAGTGGTGCGCGATGAGCAGTGGAATGTGCCCGGCGAAATACCCGTTAAGGTGAAACTGACCATGCCCAACGGCAAGGAGTTTGCCACAGTGCGCAAAACCCTCAACGAGCAAGGCTCGTGCGATGTGTCGTTCAGTCCGCCGCCATCGGCCATGACGGGCGGCTATACCGTATCGGTATTCTCGGGCAACGATGTGCTGCTCAATACCTACACCATAAGCGTAGAGGAATTTATGCCCGACCGCATGAAGGCATCGCTGAAAATAGACAAGGAAGAATACCGCGCCGGCGACGAGGTGAGCGCGGCTATACAGGCCGACAATCTGTTTGGCACACCGGCGGCGGGCCGCAACTACGAGTGCGAACTGAATCTGGAAAAAGCCAACTTTAGCGCCGATAAGTTTGCCGACTACAATTTCTACCTCGAAAGCAGCTTCAACTTCAACCCCGAGCACCGCAATGGCGTAACCGACGACAATGGAGCCGGCGCACAGGTATACAAGCTGGACAAAGACATGAGCGGCGCGGGCGTGGTAAACGGGAATGTAATGGCAACTGTGTTCGACGAAACAGGCCGGCCGGTGCACAGGTATGCGCACTTTAAGGTGTATACGCAGCCGGTGTTTGTGGGTATACGCAATAGCGAGCGCTATGTGAGCTCGCGCCAGGCGGTAAATACCGGACTGGTAGCGGTAGACAAAGCCGGTAATGCCCAGACAGCCAATGTACGCATAGTGTTGCTGAAGCGCGAATGGCATACGGTAATACAGCAAAACGGCAGCAGCTTCAGGTATGTGTCGCAAAGCGAAGACAGGGTATTATCTACCCAAAACATGCAGCTGAGCGGCCCCAACACCAATTTTACCTTTACACCGCAGCAAAGCGGCGAGTACGAGATAAGGGTATACATAGGCGGGTCTAACTACTATGTGTCGAGGAAGGTATATGCTTACGGATGGAGCGATACGCAATACACATCGTTTGAGGTGGATAATGAAGGCAACGTAGAGATAAAAACCGACAAAAAAGAATATGCTATGGGCGATAACGTAAACGTGCTGTTTACAACGCCCTTTGAAGGCCGCATGGTAGTGACGCTGGAGCGCGACCATGTAATAAAATACTTTTTCGTAGATACTAAAAACAAATCGGCCTCGCTATCGTTTAAGGCCGATGAGCTTACCTTGCCCAATGTATACATTGCCGCAACGCTGTTCCGCCCTATGGATGGCAGCGATATGCCGCTCACGGTAGCGCATGGATTTAAGTCGGTAAAGGTGGATAACAAAGCCAACCGACTGCCGGTGAAAATAACAGTAACCGACAAATCGAGGTCGAGAACTAAGCAGACCATACGCATAAATACCACTCCGGGCGCCTACGTAACGGTAGCGGCTGTAGACGAGGGCATACTACAGGTGAAGAATTTTGAAACGCCCGACCCATATGCATGGTTTTACCAGCAGATAGCGCTACTGGTAAACAGCTACGATGTATACCCATGGCTGCTGCCCGAGATAAAATCTACGCTGTCAAGCACCGGCGGCGACGATATGGCCAAATCATCGCTGCGCGTAAACCCTAATTTTGTGAACAGGGTGAAGAATGTATCGTTTTGGAGCGGTATACTGCAAGCCGACGGCGGCGGTAATGTAAACTACGAGGTAGACGTACCCCAGTTTTCGGGCGATCTGCGCGTGATGGCCGTAGCCTACAAGGGCAAGGGTTTTGGCAGCGCCGAAGCGCACATGAAAGTAGCCGACCCCGTGGTGATAAGCGTGGCCCTGCCCCGCTTCCTGAGTCCGAAGGATGAGGTGGTGATGCCGGTATCTATGAGCAATACTACCGCCAAGGAGGCGGCAGCCACCGTAACCGTGAAGGTGACAGGCCCGCTGGGCATAGTGGGCAGCGAAACGCAGACGGTGCGCATACCAGCCAACCGCGAGCAACGCGCGGTGTTCAACATTGCCGCGCTGCCTGCTACAGGCGCCGCCAAAGTGGTGGTAACCGTAAAGGCTATGGGCGAAACATTTACCAACGAAACCGAGATAGGCATACGTCCGCCGGCATCGTTGCAAAAGCTGACAGGCAGCGGCTTTGCGCCCGAGAATGCAGCAACGCCTATAGATTTGAAGAACAACTTTATCCCGTCGTCGGTATCGGGCAGGCTGGTAGTGGGCAAGTCGCCGCTCACAGAGTTTAGCAAACATCTCGACGATCTGGTGCAATATCCGCATGGTTGCGTTGAGCAAACCACATCGGCGGTATTTCCACAACTGTACTATGCCGACCTCGTAAAAAGCATGAATGCGGGTACCAATGCCGAGCTGAACCCCGCCTACAATGTGCAGCAAGCCATAAACAAGCTGCAAGCCATGCAGCAGGGCGACGGCGGTATGAGTTACTGGCCGCAGGGCGGCGAAGAAAGCTGGTGGGGAAGCATATATGCAGCGCATTTCTTGTGGGAAGCCAAAAAAATGGGCTATCAGGTAAATACAGGCACGCTCGACAAGCTACAGCAGTATATGAAGTTCAAATTGTCGCGCAAGGAAACCATGACGTTTTTCTACAACGGCAATATGAAAAAAGAGGTGGCGCACGAAGAGATACCCTATTCGCTGTTTGTGCTGGCTATGATGGGCCAGAGCCAGCAAGCTACCATGAACTACTACAAAGCCCACCGCGAACTGCTGACGCTGGATGGTAAATACCTGCTGGCGGCTGCCTATGCGCTATCTGGCATGCCTGCCCAAAGCAGGGAGGTATTGCCGCCGGCATTTAGCGGAGAAGATCCCGCGCACTGCTTCAGCGGCAGTTTCTATTCGGCTATCCGCGACGAGGCGTTGTCGCTGAATGTGTTGCTGGACATAGACCCCAACAACAAGCAAGTGGCCGTAATGGCGCACCACCTGAGCGGAATGATAAAAAAAGAACGCTACCTGAACACACAGGAAAAAGCGTTTAGCATGCTGGCCCTGGGCAAGATAGCCCGAATGGCCAATAAAACCACGGCCACAGCTACCATAACCGCCAATGGCAAAACCATAGGCGCGAGCGCCGGCGAGGCCGTAACCCTAAACATGAAAAACTATGCCGCAGACCCTATTGCCCTACAGGTAAAAGGCAAGGGAGGATATTACTATTTTTGGGAGGTAGCCGGCATAAGCGCCGATGGCAGCTATAAAGATGAAGACAGCTACCTGAAGGTGCGCCGGACATTCTTCGACCGCGACGGCCACGAAATGGGTCTGAGCAGCTTTAAGCAAAACGACCTGATAGTAGTGCGCATATCGCTGGAGGCCGCCTACGACGGCACGGTAGAAAACATAGCCATTACCGACATGCTGCCCGCAGGCTTTGAGATAGAAAACACGCGCCTCAGCGAAATGCCGGCTATGAAGTGGATAAAAGAAGCCGCAGAGCCAGACTATCGCGATATTCGCGACGACCGCATAAATATGTTTACCTCCGCCAGCCGCCATCGTCGCGACTATTACTACATGGCCCGTGCCGTAAGCCCGGGTACCTACCAGCTCGGCCCCGTGCAGGCCGATGCCATGTACGACGGCAACTACCATTCGTATAACGGAGCCGGGGTGGTGAAGATAAGCGAACGATAGTTTAAAATAATTGTACCCCACAGTCGTCATGGGTTTCCATGGCGACTGTGTTTTTTGTGAAAATTATAGTTCCTATTTACCCCCGCACAAACGCCGCGATGCCCCGTTAGGTTATTTTTTCTACAAACCAGGTAGCCACCAACAAGACAGATCGATACCGCCCTGCAAGGGCAAAATCCCAAATCGATGGCATCGCCCATCGAGAATATAGCCCCACTTTCGCAGGTCTGAAGCCCTGCCTCCGTGCGGTTCTTAGTCGGAAGGCTATGAACATCGGTGTATATTGCTTTTTTGCGTACACATTGCAAAGGGTTTACTCACCACAGTAATTCAAAGTAGCGACATTAGATAAATTATCATTTGAATTAAAATAAAATGAAACGTCTCTGCACTCTTTTTTGCAATTTTCTAGATAAATGAAATATCTATAAATTTTATTATTTCCATACAATTCAATCTCGTATGGTTCTCCGAATAAATTTCTAAAATTTTCAGATTTAATGTCTGTTAATTTTCTATACTCGAATAAAAACTCCACAATGCAATTTCTATATCCAAGATTACCACAACTATCAATATGCCATAGATTCTTTATTGAATATAGCAATATTGATTTTCTTAAAATACACATTTTCAAACTGTCTTTCTTGAAACGGTAATCCGCTGTGTCACAATCACAAAACATATCAAAGTTTACAGTACTAATGAAATCATAAGCATGCTTATTGAAGTAATCATAATCGACTACTTGGCAATTGCCGCTTTTAGTAACAATAAACATAAACATACATATTGCCAGAATCCTATTTAATGTTTTCATCTTCTCAGATTTTCCATGTTAAATGAAGTATCAACTATCTGCCAGTTTCTCCCAAATGTATCAAATATGGCACTTGTTGCTCCTCCAATAAATACTTTATTGTTAATCCAATATTTTTTGTCGAAGGCAGAATCTGCCTTTAGGAATGGTCTAATTGGATTAATGTCACTCTGCATAGGTGTACGGTAATTAAGGGCAAATACCTTTTCTCCAGGGTTCATTGGATTGTCGCTCATGTATTTGGGATCAATATTATTCGTTGCTTTAGTTGCTCATAAAGGTATTGTAGTCGTCTTATCCAGATATATTAATCATAACTTCTAATTTACTTTTTAAACTGCAATAATGAGGCTTTATTTACAAAAAAGCCGATTTGAATTGAAGACATTTTAGGAACATCATATTTAATCAATGTTTCTAAACGGCCTTTAGCTGCGATCTGAGCATTTACTAACCGCCCTGCAAGGGCACAACCCCATAGCGGTGGGCATCGCCCATTGAGATATATCCCCCACATTCGCAGGCTGAAGACCTGCCTCCGAGCGGTTCTTAGTCGGAAGACTATGAACATCTGATTGATTTTATGCTACGCAACTC
>CAZLPE010000128.1:0-10627 GCA_964561325.1 uncultured Flavipsychrobacter sp. | reverse complement strand
TGATTTTTAACCAAAATCATAGATATGTTGTTTACCTCAGCTAAGGTATTAACCCTATCATCAAAAGGAATTTGGTTAGCCAGGCTTATAAGTTCTTGTTGTTCTTCTAAATTGGCTTTAATAGAATTAGCGTATTTTCGAATATAATAAAAGTAACGCTTTTGTTTATCGGTAATATTTTCCGGCGCCTTGTATGGTCTGTTAGAGCCGCCCGGAACCCAAAGAACCACTATTTGTTTACCGTCAACAAATTCTATATAGAATTTGGCGTGGTAAGCTGGTTCTATTAAATTATTAAAACCAATCATTTTTCTTTGAATTTCAGCAAGCAAAACAGTTGAAACCCCTTTTACCGGTCTTTTTGCAACACCATCATTTTCTTCAATGCCAATAACAATATAGCCGCCGCCTGTATTATCGAAATCGTTAGCAAAGGCGCATATACTTCTGTAAATCGCATCTGGGTTCCATCCTTCCTTATACTCAATTCGGTCCGACTCCACAGTACGTGCCGATAGTAAATCATCGATATTTATATGCAACGCCATTACTTCAATTATATTAGACAATTATACGCAAAATAAAGTGAGGTTGTAGCTATCAAAGTGTATCGGAATGCTATTTTCACTACCGAGCTGTTGGCATGTGATATAGAAACCCAATAGTATTTCATAAAATTTTATTAATAGTAATCGTGAATTAACCTACTAATGATGGAAGCAAGGTATTATTTCCGTACCTTTGCACGCTGAATAAACAGGCCCTTCCTGATTGTTGGTTCGGAAGGGCTATTTTATTGAATAACGCATACAGTTGCTCATAGTAAGTTTTAAAAGAAATAGGTTAAAATAGATTAAAAAAGAATATGGATATTCGTAACATCGCCATCATTGCGCACGTAGACCACGGTAAGACGACGTTGGTTGATAAAATTTTACACACAACAAACGTATTCAGAGACAACCAGGAAACTGGTGAGCTGATAATGGACAACAACGACCTGGAACGCGAACGCGGCATTACTATATTTAGTAAAAACGCTTCGGTAACGTATAAGGGTGTGAAAATTAATGTGATAGACACTCCGGGCCACGCCGACTTTGGCGGCGAGGTGGAGCGCGTATTGAAAATGGCAGACGGTGTTTTGTTGCTGGTAGATGCGTTTGAAGGCCCTATGCCACAAACGCGTTTTGTACTGCAAAAAGCCCTCAACCTGCACCTGCACCCTATCGTGGTGATCAACAAGGTAGACAAACCAAACTGTCGTCCCGATGAAGTACACGATGCGGTATTCGAACTGTTTTATCAACTCGATGCAACTGAAGACCAATTGAACTTCCCTACAGTTTATGGCTCTTCAAAACAAGGTTGGTTTAACTATACCCTCGAGAAAACAGAAGACATTAATGTGTTGCTCGATACTATATTAGAAAAAGTACCAGAACCCGTAATAGCAGAAGGTAATTTGCAATTGCAAATCACTTCTCTCGATTATTCTACCTTCCTTGGTCGTATAGCTATAGGCAAAGTAACGCGCGGCTCTATTAAAGAGAACCAAACGGTAATGTTGTGTAAAGTAGACGGCACCATGCAGCGCAGCAAAGTGAAAGAGCTGTATGTGTTTGAGGGAATGGGCAAGAAAAGAGTGCAGGAAGTATTGGCAGGCGATATTTGCGCAGTAGTAGGTATAGAAGGTTTTCAGATAGGCGAAACTATAGCCGATGCAGAAAACCCAGAAGCCCGCATTATCATACCTATCGATGAGCCTACTATGAACATGCAGTTCAGCATCAACAACTCACCTTTCTTTGGTAAAGAAGGTAAGTTTGTAACCAGCCGCCACATACGCGACAGGTTGATGAAAGAACTGGAAAAAAATCTGGCGCTGAGAGTACAGGAAACTGAAGACGCCGATAAGTTTCTGGTATACGGCAGGGGTATATTGCACCTGAGCGTATTGGTAGAAACTATGCGCAGAGAAGGTTACGAACTTACTGTAGGTCAGCCACAGGTAATAACCAAAGAAATAGATGGTAAACGTTGCGAACCTTATGAAGTACTGGTAGTAGATGTGCCATCGGAATTTAGTGGAAAGGTGATAGACCTGGTAACGCAGCGCAAGGGCGAAATGCTGATAATGGAAACAAAAGGCATGATTCAGCACTTGGAGTTCGATATACCATCGCGTGGATTGATAGGTTTGCGCTCACAAATGCTCACCAATACTGCCGGTGAAGCGGTAATGGCACACAGATTTGCAGAATACAAACCATGGAAAGGGCATATACCGGGTCGTAACAACGGTGTGTTGCTTGCAAAAAATGCCGGCAGCGCTACGGGTTACTCTATAGATAAGTTGCAAGATCGCGGCGCTTTCTTTATAGATCCGGGACAAGAAATATATTCAGGTCAGATTATAGGCGAGCACATCAAACCAGGAGATCTGGTGGTGAACGTAACAGAAGCTAAAAAACTGACCAACATGCGCGCAAGCGGTACCGATGACTCGGTGCGCATAACGCCAAAAATACTGATGACACTGGAAGAATGTATGGAATACATACAGCAAGATGAGTGTATAGAGGTAACGCCCAAGAACATACGCCTGCGCAAAATAATGCTGGACGAAGAAGACAGAAAGAAATTCCAGAAAACAATGAAGGACTAATTTAAGAGTTAGTAATCAACATGTAAATCTGGTAATACCTGATAAGAAACAACCTAAAAAGCCGTCTCTGCAATACGAGGCGGCTTTTTAGATTTTGTTAACGCCCCGTAACGCACGCCGGTTATGGAAAAGAGCGGCAAACGAGTCTATTTAATATACAGGCAGTTATAAACGGCATTTAGAATTAAATTTGCGCCACCAAACAAAAAACAAATGAGCTACGGAGAAAATAGCGCCCGCGAAAAGTCGAAAATGCAGTTACGCATATTTATGGATTTGTTCATGGGTGTTTTTTATGTGTTTATTGGCGGCGTAGTATTTTTTGTGCAGTCGTTTGGCGGAATGACTATTCCTCCGCTGGTAGCATATATACTGGGCGGTATGATGATGGTGGGCGGTGCGCTACGGTTTGTAAGAGGCGTAAAGGCGCTAAAGCCTGCAAAAGATAGTGAAGAATAAATAACAATAAGCTATACAACCGAGCCGGCAAGGAGCTAAAGCGAGCCTGTTAAATTATTGTTAGAGCAGATATAAGCTACCACATTGTTTAAATTTATAAGTAAAATTGCGTTTTTATGCGTTATCTAAGCAGTATTTTGTTTGCGGCAGTTGCGAGTATGACATTACTATCTTGCGATGATGCGCCTAAATTTCCGGACGGATTGGGTAAAGGAGTGATAGATATATCGGCCGACGCCACATTTCAGCCTATAATAGAGGAGCAGAAGAGGGTGTTCGACAGTAGCTATCCCGAAGCTAAGATCACCATTCACTACAAAACCGAAGCGGAGTGTTTTAAAGACTACTTTGAAAATAAAGCAAGGATAATACTGGTGACCCGCGAACTGACAAAGGATGAAAAAGCTGCTTGCGAGTCGAGAAAAATATGGCCATCTTCATTGTCGCTGGCCCGCGACGGGGTGGCTGTAATAGTAAATAAAGAGTCGGAAGATACCGTGCTGGATATGAATGGCCTTAAAGGCATACTGACGGGCGTGTATAAGAAAAAGTATACAGTGGTTTTCGATAATCAGGGATCGAGCGCGGTGCAGTATGTTACCGATTCGGTATTGAGGGGCGAAAAGCTGGGCGCCAATGTGTTTGCAGCAAAAGGCAATGCCGATGTGGTAGACTATGTAATGAAAAACCCTAACGCCATAGGTTTTGTGGGGCTCAAGTATGTAAGCGACACCGCCGACCCCGACAATACCGGCGCATTTATAAAAAGTGTAAAAGTAGTGGCGCTGAAGAGCGACAAAACGGGAGAATTTTTGCAACCCTATCAGGCATACATTGCTTTGAAGTCGTATCCGCTAACGCGTACTTTATATTATGTTAATAGTGAGAGCTATCCGGGTCTTGGCACAGGCTTTGCTAATTTTCTTGCAGGGCAGCGCGGACAACTGATATTTTTTCATGCGCATTTGTTCCCTACAAGATCGGAGATGGTAATAAGAGAGGCAGCGATAAAACAATAATTATTAATACTAAATATTACAACCGTACTATGATGTACAAAATGAAAAGGTTTATGATGCTGGTGGGTGTAGCCGCCGCCATGAATGCAAACGCACAACAACCGGCATTGCAGAATGGTATTAAAATGTACAATTACAGAAAGTTGCACAGCGCGCAGACCCAACTGACGCCGCTGGCCGCAACCGACGCCGTAGCCAACTACTACCTGGGCCTTACCTATCTGGGTATGGGCGATCTGGCTAATGCAGAAGCAACTTTTGGAAAATATCCGCAAGACCCCGCAAATATTTCGGGTACTGCACGCGTAGCTTTTGCTAAAAAAGACGCTGCAAAAGGTATGAACATAGCGCGCGAACTGGCAAAACTGGCAAAGAAAAAAGAGTGGATACAGATAAAGTATGCTGCCGATGCGGTAACCTATAGCGAGGGCGGAGACTATAATCAGGCAATAGCCTGGTATACAGATGCGCTTACCAAAACCGAAGACGCCGACCTGCATATAGGTCTGGCTGACGCCTACCGCAAGGTGAGCGGCGGCGGCGGTAAAGCCATGGACAACTATGAGCACGTAACCGAAAAAGACAATAAAAACTCGCTGGCCTACAGCCGTATAGGCGACCTGTGGTATGAAGCCCGCAACTATACCAGCGCCGTAGACAACTACAACAAAGCAAAAGACGCCGACAGCACCAATCCGCTGCCCTTTAAAGCCCTGGCCGACGCTTACTCAAGATCTGCAAAATACCAGATGGCGCTGAGCAACATGAAACGCTACATGACCCTGAGCGATAACACTATGGAAGATCAGGTGCTGTATGTGGAGCTGCTGTATAATGCAAAAAGCTATTGCGATGCCGCAAAAATGTCGCAGGAGCTGCTGCCAAAGCAAACAACACAGGAAAAGAAGTTGGAGTTGACCGGTATACTTGGTTTCTCTCAGGCAGAGTGCGGCGACAGCGTATCGGCGCTCACCAACATACGCTCTTATTTTAGCATGCAAGACCCTAAGAAAATTACTCCCGGCGCATATATTCAACTGGGTAAGTTGTATATAAAACTCGGTCAGTTGGATTCTGCAGGCGAGTATTATAAGAAAGGTATAGCGGGCGACACCACGCAGAATAAAACCGATGTGTACAGGCAGATTGCCGACGCCTACAAAGCGAAAAAAGACTATCCAAAATCGGCCGAATGGTATGACAACCTGATCAAGGCCAATCCGGAAACACAGGCGTTTGATTATGTATGGAGAGGTATTATGTATTACTACGCTAAGGAACTGGAGAAAGCAGCTGGCGCGTTTGCCGACTTTGCCACAAAATACCCCGATCAGCCATCGGCATATTACTGGCAGGGACGCGTAGCCGCAGCCATAGACTCTGAGGCTACCACCGGGCTTGCTGTGCCCCACTTTACAAAGTGGCTGGAGAAAGTAGGCGAAAACTATGAAAAGAAAAACGACCTGAAAAGCGCTTATCAGTATATGCTGTATTACAACTACAACAAAAAAGATAAAGAAGCTATGAAGGTGTATATGGAAAAGATTCGCGCAATAGACCCTAAAGACAGAGCGCTTACAGATATAGAAGCCGCCGAGAAATCGGGCGCAGCGCCTAAGAAGGCAGCCCCGCCAAAGGCTAAATAGTGTTTGATTGTTTCAATATAGCAGAGCCGCTCCGAAAGGGCGGCTTTGTTGTATTTGGGCTTATAGCTTAAAATAAGGTTAATAAATAATGCTTATCAAGGTATTTTGTTACAATTGCCTCATACTTCCTATTTTTGAAACCATATTGCAAAGCTATGACGCTGGAAGAACTGAAGTACCCGATAGGCAAGTATATAAAGCCCGAAAGCTATACCGAACAAGACCTGAAGGGGTGGATAGATGTGCTTGCAGCCTTACCGTCGTGGGTGGATGCGTGTATCGAGAATATGGATGAGGCCCAGTTGCAAACCCCCTACCGCCCCGGCGGATGGACAGTGCAGCAAGTAGTGCACCACCTGGCCGACAGTCACATGAACGCCTATGTGCGCCTGAAACTGGCCCTGACAGAAGACAACCCAACCATAAAACCATATGACGAAAATGGCTGGGCGGCGCTGCCCGATACCCAGTATACGCCCGTAAATATATCGGCAACATTGCTGCATGCCCTGCACCGGCGCCTGATAGCCCTGCTCAACCATATGCAACCCGAACAATGGCTGCGCACCTACTACCATCCGGCGCTGCAGCGCAACATAGCGCTGTGGGAAATGATGGCGCTCTACGCATGGCACAGCCGCCACCATATTGAGCACATAAGAGGGCTACGCGAGCGAAATGGCTGGTATTTATGATGTTAAACCCATTAATTGCTAATAATATAAGCTCCATTAAGACCTAAGTCAATATCATTATTTCAGAAAAACTATTATCTTTAAAAAAAATTTACCGCACTTATGCAGTCTTTCAGTCCGTATTTCCTTTATCTGCACAGTATCATTCGCTACTTTATTGTATTGTTTACCGCTATAGTGGCTATACAGAGTTTGGTAGGAATGATGGGTAAAAAAGAGTTTAAAAAAACCAACAAGCGCATGGCGCTGTTCATGCTCATATCTTGCGACTTGCAGTTGTTGTTGGGTTTTGCACTATATTTTGCTAACGGATGGTTTAAAGCCCTTACCGCAGGCGGCGCAATGGCCAACCCCGCCACCCGCTTCTGGACGGTAGAGCACAGCGTAGGTATGATAGTAGCTATAGTACTGGTGCATCTGGGCTATGCTATTACCAAGAAAAACATGGACGACGACCGCAAGTACAAGCGTTTGTTTTGGTTTTCTTTTCTGGCGCTGGCTATATTTATGGCCACCATACCCTGGGAAGCAAAGCAGCTTGTGGGCCGCCCAAACATACCGAGTCTGCACAGGATGTAGGTCTGATAAATGATCCGGAAAATACTCCAGCCGTTTTATACGGCATACGTAATAGTTACCTTCGTTATAACCATACTTATAGCGTTTCCGTTCTTTGCCCTCTTGAGTATGGGCCGAGACGCAGCCGCCCGCAGGGGTGTGCATAGAGCCATAAGGGTATGGACGGTAATATGGCTGAGGCTCATAGGCATGCCGGTAACAACGCTGGGCAAGAGGCCCGATGGCGAACGATACATAATTGTGGCCAACCACATATCGTATATGGATACGCTGGTTATATTTCCCGCTATAAAAGGTTATTTCAGGCCGCTGGGCAAAAAAGAAGTGGGCAAGATACCCGTGGTGGGCTTTATATATAAGCAAGTAGTAATAATGGTAGACCGCAGCAGCGCCGCCAGCAGGGCTAAGAGCCTCCGCCTGTTGTGGCGGGTGGTAAAGCACGAAGGCAGTATCATTATTTTTCCCGAAGGCACCTTCAACGAGACGCCCGCAGTACTCAAAGATTTTTACGATGGCGCTTTTCGCCTGGCTATAAACACTCATACCCCCATACTACCTGTGATATTGCCCGACACTGCCCACCGGTGGCATTATAGTGGCTGGTGGAAGCTATGGCCGGGCAAGAACCGCGCCATTTTTCTGGACCCTATACCCGTAGAAGGTATGACGATGGATAGGTTACCCCAGCTAAAAGCGCAGGTATTTGCAGTAATGGAAGCCGAGCTGGGCAAGTATGACCGGCCGTAAATTGAATGATGGGAATTCATAAACCTACTTGGCACACGAAATCGAAAGTTCATAGCCAATAAATATCTGGATCCAAAAACGCCCCCACATTAATTACCGCCCCCACACCATAACGATCAACCCCAAGCCCGAACGGGCTTGAACCCCTAATAGCCCCGAGTGCAACTCGGGTTAATGATGCGCACACCGCTCCAACCCCGCAAGCGGGTTGAACAAAGGGGCCATTTACCGCAACAATTATTGCGGTAGGTAGTGTGGATGAATGGCCGTGGTTGAGGCGAACTTAACTATAGAATTGGGTGGAGTAAGCAGGAGAAAACAACGAATAAAAAATGCAATATTTGGCGTCGAGCCACAAAAAGAAGCCGCTATTGGCCGAAATAGCGCGCTTTATATACAAAACAAATTGCAATCTTTACGGAAAAACGAAAAAAATGAGCCAAAACTTAGGCACAAAACTGTACAAAAATCCCGAAATTTAATTAATGTTGCAAAAAATGGGATTTTATTATAAAAAATTCGGTGAAAGTTCTATTTTTATCCCTCGACAATCCACTTTCTAAAATTGTTAACAAGAACAATAGGCTTATATGCAAAAAGGAATTTTGAAACACACCCCAAAACTGATAGCAATGCTTTGTATTGTATTCGGTTTCAACGCACATGGACAAGACATAGTGAAAGTAAGAAATCAGAACTTTACGTCTTATTTTTCTAAATCCCAGCATATTCCTGTATTAGTTGTCTATAACCTGACACCTGATATGTTCAATTGCATTAAGCTGAAAGGCGAGCATGGTATTACCTATGCGCCCGATCCGCAGCTGCCCGATGCTACAGCCTTAAAACAAGATTATCTCAACTCACAGTTCGACGATGCGCAAATGATGGCGCCCGAAATGAACTATTGCGATAAAGATGCTTATACAGAAAGCTTTTATTTCTCTAACGTAATGCCTATGCCCAAAAATCTGTACAAAGATTTATGGATGAAGTTGCAGCAGAAAGAAATAGTGAAAGCAAAGAAGTATAAAAAAATCAAATCGTTTTCAGGCACTGTTGGCCGCAACTGGGTTATTGGTCGCGACAACAACGTAATAGTACCGGAGTGGTGCTGGAAAGTAATATACATACCCAGCACAGACGAATACCTGTGCTATCAGTTTCACAACATAGAGCCATTTAACCCTAAAGACAATCTGGCTAACCACAAGGTAGACATCAACACTATCGAGTCGCTGGCTGGCGTTCATTTCGTGAACGGCGTTATTACGGCTCCTTATGTTACCGCTACGCCAAACAACTAATAATACACACAAAACACATATCTAAAGGCTCTGTAGCATACGCTACGGAGCCTTTTTGCATTTGGCAGGCAGCATGAAAAACGGTGAATTGTTTATGCTGTAATATATTAAACGACGCCTGTAAAAAAGAGCCGTTTTAGCCTTACCTTTGCGCAAATTTTTAAAAAATAGTATGGCATTAAAAGCTGGCATAGTAGGGTTGCCCAACGTAGGAAAGTCAACATTGTTTAATGCAGTGAGCAACAGCGCAAAGGCGCAGGCGTCGAATTATCGTTTTTGCACCATAGAACCCAATATTGGTCAGGTAGACGTGCCCGACGAAAGACTGAACAAGCTGGCCGAACTGGTGCAGCCGCAACGCATACTGCCTACTACTATAGAGTTTGTAGATATAGCCGGGCTGGTAAAAGGCGCCAGCAAGGGCGAAGGACTGGGTAACAAGTTTTTGGCCAACATACGCGAAGTAGACGCTATAGTGCATGTGATACGCTGCTTTGAAGACGAAAACATACTGCGCGACGAGGGCGACATAAACCCTATAGGCGATAAAGAAATAATAGATACCGAGCTGCAGCTAAAGGATATGGAAAGCGTAGAGAAAAAGCTGCAGCGCGTAGAGAAAATGCTGAAAGCCGGCGATCCTAAAATAAAGCATGCGCACGAAGTGCTGAACCAATGCCTGGCTCACCTGGGCGAGGGCAAGAACATACGCGCCCTGGCGCTGGAAGGCGAAGACAGAGAAGCTATAGCCGATATTTTTTTGCTGACAGACAAACCTGTGCTTTATGTAGCCAATGTGGATGAGGCAGCCCTGAAAACAGGCAACAAATACTCTGATGCGCTGGTGAAGGTAGCCAACGAAGAAGGCGCGCAGGTGATAGTGATGAACAACTCGATAGAAGCGCAGATATCTGAACTGGAAAGTCAGGAAGATAAAGAGCTGTTTTTTGCAGAGTATGGCCTTACAGAACCGGGTCTGAACAGACTGATACGGAGCGCCTATGCGCTGCTCAACCTTGCTACCTACTTTACCGCCGGTGTGCAGGAAGTAAGAGCATGGACAATACACAAAGGCTGGAAAGCGCCGCAGGCCGCCAGCGTAATACATACCGACTTTGAAAAAGGATTTATTAAGGCCGAAGTAATAGCCTATAAAGACTTTGTGCAGTATAAAAGCGAAGCCGCGTGCCGCGAAAATGGCCGCCTGCGCATAGAAGGTAAAGAATATGTAGTGCAAGACGGCGATGTGATGCACTTTAGGTTTAATGTATAATGTAATAGAGCTATTTTAAGGAGGCGGGCTTTGGCTCGCCTTTTTTTATGATTGTTTTGCGGGCATAAACATTGCGCCGGCAGTAGTCTGCATCTGCATATCGGCTTCTCAGATATTATACCAATCAGCGTATATTCTACATATAAACAGGTTCGCATTTGGGCTTAAAATACAACTGCAATAACGGGTTTTGCTTTGCCGGGTAAAAGCCCGAATGGGCTTAAACTAATAATA
>CAZLPE010000127.1:0-10682 GCA_964561325.1 uncultured Flavipsychrobacter sp. | reverse complement strand
TTTTTTAATGCACATGAATGGTAGGCCTCAGCGAGACCTACCATTCATGTGTACATTTTCTCCCCCTCTCAATCCTCCGCAGCCACACCCTCGGGGCGAACCAGCTTGTAGCTGGTGGCAAAGTTGCACCAGTGGCAATTGTCTTTGCCGCAGCCTTTGTCGAAATCGCGGCGCATAATGCGGTCGTAGGTTTCTTTCATTTGTTGCAGCACTGTTTCTTCATCGTCGGCATATACTGGCACTGTTACTTGTTTGTAGTCGCCGGTTTTGCTTTTTTGCAGATAGTCGAAGCGGCCAAGGGTTACTTTTAGCCTGCGTTCTTCGTTATTTTCCAGCAGCAGTTTGTAAAACACCATTTGCCGCCAGTAGTCGCCGCCCAGCGGTTCTTTGTCGTTTGGCGGGGCGGTGGCTGCGCTGGCGTATTTGTCGGGGTCGCCGGTTTTGTAGTCTATTACCTTGCAGGTGTCGCCATCCAGCTCCAGTTTATCTATTTTTCCGGTCACCGGCACGCCATGCAGCAGGTATTTATTCACCTTCAGCTCTATTTCTACATCTTTATGAAATGTATTGATGAAGTGGTCGTAATAGTCGGTGAGCAGCGTAGCGCCTTGCTCCATCCTGCGCTCAAACTGCACCTGCGTAAAACACGATGCCTCGGCATATAGCCCGCTCCTGAAACTGGCAAGCACAGCCTCTTTGTCGGGAAACACACCATGATTGGCTTTCATATCCAAAAACATCTTCTCGAGCGCGCCATGTATGGCGCTGCCAAAGGCCAGCGCATCGTTTTTCTGGAAGGGCGCTTTCAGCACATTCTCGTAATAGAACGTGAGCGGACAGTGCAGAAACTTGGTGAGCGATGTGGCGCTCATGGTATATTGTTGCAACTCGCGGTCTATCCAGCTGGCATTAGCCTTTTGTATTCTTATCTCCGGCACGGGTTGTATCAGTTGAGCCATATAGCTTACCAGCTCCTCCGATGGCAGGTGTTTTTCTACCCGCTCTTCCGGCAGCGATATCTCGTCTATAAATACCGATGTTTCCTGCGCCTTTCCGGCATTATCATTGAGCGCATACGATACGTGCAGGTGTTTTTTGGCGCGAGTAAGGGCTACAAAAAACAAGCGGCGCGCCACCTCGGTTTTATTGCTTTTCTGCGCATCGTCTTCGGTGGCTGTTATGGTGTCGGGCAGGCGGTATTCGTTGTTGCCGCCGCGTTTATCTTCCCAATAGTTTTTGGTGCAGCCTATCAGGTACACATATTCAAACTCGTTGCCCTTAGAGCTGTGCGCTGTGTAGAAGTGCACACCGTCTTCGTTCTGAATCACCCGTTGCAGGGGCAGCGTTATTTTTTCCAGGCCCATCTGCTCTATCATTTGCAGCAGGCCGCCTATTTTCAGTTTGTTGTTGCGCGCAGAGGCATCTTTCACAAACTCGAAAAACGAATTGAGCGTTTGCATATGCCATACATGGTCGGGCTGGGCCAGCAGGTAGGCGGTTATGCCGCTTTCGTATACTATTTTTTCCAGCAGCAGCGGCAGGGGCAGCGCGTTTAGCTGCTGTTGCCAGTTATCCAGGCAGCGACTCAGGCGGGTCATTGCTGCGGCCGAGGCTATGCCGGCAGCGGCCATACTATCGGCGTCGGCCAGTTGCAGGCGCCACTTTCTTACGCCTGCCTGGGTACGGTTTTGTTGCAGGTACAGGGCGAGGTCGGCTATGTCTGTAGGCGATATACCAAAGTAGGGCGAGTGCATCAACTCAAAGAGAATGGCTTCGCCCTCAAAGGGTTTCTTACGCTCCTCGTCCAGGTATTTTAGTATGTTTATCAGTTGCTCTATCAGCGGCTCCTCCAGCACATTCACCGGTCTTTTCACATTGTAGGGTATGCCTTTGCGTTCCAGCAGGGCTATTATATTGGCGGCCTGCTTGTGTTGTGCATACAGCACCGCCACATTGGCCAGAGCAACGCCATTTTGTTGCAGCCGCTCTATTTGCATTACTATGTCGGCCTCCTCGGTCATTACATTGTTATACACCGTTACCACCGGCTCCACATTATCGGCCGGGTGTGCAAACCTGCCTGCCGACGCTATGATCTGTTTGTTTAGTTTCAGTTCCTTTAGTTGCTTTATCAGTCGCTGCTCGTTATAGTCTATGGTTTTCATTGCCTTATCCAGTATGCGCTGCGATGAGCGGTAGTTTTGGGTAAGCACAATTATCCTGATGGTTTCTTTATAGCGTTCGTAAAAATCGGCAATATTGCGCAGGCGCGCTCCCTGAAACTCGTATACGCCCTGGTCGTCGTCGCCCACTACAAACACATTGGGGTCGTCCCAGTACGATGTCAGGTAGGTGATCAATTCGTTTTGCGAGCCATTGGTGTCCTGAAACTCATCGACCAGAATAAACTGAAACCGCTCCTGATAGCTTTGCAGCAGGGCCGCATTGGTTTTAAACGCCTCCAGCACCCATATTATCATATCGTTGAAGTCGTATCTGCCGGCATCTTTCATCATTTGTTCGTACTGATCGTATAGGAGGGCGGCGGCGCGCACGCCTTCCATTTTCCGGGTTTCCTCGTCTACCAGCTTTTGCTTCACATCGCCAGCCTTGTATCCTTTTCCATTCTTCTTGTATATGTATTCTTCGCGCTCCGGCAAACTGGCTATGTAGGCATCTACGGCTTCATCTATTTGCTGCGGCGACAGGTATTCGCGTTTCATGGTGTCGAACAGCCGGCTTATTTTACCGCTGTCGAAGTATATATTGCCGCTCAGCTTGCGCAGGGCGTGGCCGGAGGGTAGGCCCTCCAGCAGCTTGTACATAATTTCGGTGCGCTCCAGGTCTGTAATGGGTTGCAGCGATTTCATGGCAAAATGTTCGCTGTTGTTCTGTATCACATTGTTGCAAAACGCATGAAAGGTGTATATGTTCACCTTGTGCGCAGCGGGACCTATTATCTGCACCAGCCTGCGGCGCATAGAGTTGGTTGCCTCGTCGGTATAGGTGAGGCACAGTATTTCGTGGGGTTGCACCTGGGCGTCGCTGCGCAGCAGGTTGGCAATGCGCATACTCAGCGCCTCGGTTTTGCCGGTGCCGGGGCCGGCTATCACCATTACCGGACCATATATGTGGTCTACGGCTTCTTTTTGTTCGGCGTTCAGTTTATTGTAGCGTTCTAAAAACAGCTCTTCGGCGGTTGTCATAAAGTAATGAGGATTTTAGAAAAAAAGCGATGGCATTGCCTACTGGCAACGAACTACAAAGTAAGTATGTTTTTCCTAAGAAAGTCGGGGTAACAGAAAATGGCGATAGTTCTATACAATCGGCATATTAGCGCACTACTGAGCGACGATGTTATTGTTCTACATCTTTTGAATCGGCGTCAGGTAAAGGCAATGAATCCTTTTTAGTTGTTGGCGACAACCACTCTTCAAACTCAATTCTACTACTTTTTATCGTTCTTAGGTTGTTCTTGATAATGTGTTCGGGAACTGGATTTTCGTGTGTTTGTATAACTACAGGTCTGGTTAGGTCTTTTCTCGACCATATTTCGTGTCCCCCTTTGGTTCTTATATGGGTCAATCCTTTGAACAGCAAGTATTCCCTGAAAACGCTAAGTTTAATATTCTTTAAAGACATTATGCGAATGCAGGAATTTGTACAGGAGTATTTATTTTTCTTACAGGAAATGATTTAATTATATGGCTAAAGTTCTCGTTAGTTTTTAATATTTCTTCATCGGAGGGCGGCGTCATTTTTTTGTGAAGCGATTTTTTTAATGTCCAACCCATACTTTTCAAATCCTCCCTTATGGTGTTTTTGTTAGTGGTATAAATGAAGTATTCGGTCAATACTGCCTGCAGGTCTTTTTGCGCTTCATCTTCATTTGATCCGTAACCAGATAAATCTAACGCGGGGCAATAGGCTATAGTAAACTCATCCTCCTCAAATAGATATACAGAAAGTTGAATGTTAAACCCAACGTTCTTCTCGGTTTTTATTGTACCTCGCAATAACGATTCTCTGTGCGCTTTGGGCATTTTTGTAACAATTTACTTCTGCTAAATTACCTATTTTGCTTCTCAAAACTAATACTACAAAATTAGGAACAATAGTGGTTAAGACCCTATATGGCAATAAAATTCTACCAGTAAACACACCGCCTCCCCATATTTCAATAAATATTGATACTTAACATTAAATTAATATTGGGGTAACATTGGAGTAATGTAACTGTAAGTCCTTTGCACTAATTAAACACACACACACGAAATGAGTAAATTGTTAACCGGGATAGGCGCAGGCCTCTCCTTCTGCCTTCTATTGGCAGGAAACGGGGTATTGGCCCAATCGCCGGCCGATACTACCGCAGCTTTCAAACCAGGCGGCAAAATCTGGGGTTATGCGTTTGGCGATTATGCTTACAAAGACCATGCAGATTCGGTTGGTTCGGGCACAACAAAATTTTCAAAAGGCCGCGGCGGTGGCAACCAATATACAAATATGCCCCCAAACACCAGCATGTTTCAATTCAGGAGAATTTATCTGGGCTACAACTACGATATAAGCCCTAAATTCTCGGCCGAATTTGTGCTGGCGGCAGAAGACAACTTCAATGGCGGCCTGGACAACCAAGGCGCCGGCGATGTAATGCAGGACGGCAAATTTGCACCCTATGTAAAAATAGCCAACTTACGCTGGAAAAATATATGGAAAGGTACGGATCTGGTAGTAGGCCAGAGCAACACGCCCGCCTTTGCCAAACAAGGCCCTAACAACCAGACCGCCGAAGAGGTATGGGGCTACCGCTCTATAGAAAGAACAATAACCGACATACGCCGCACGCCATCGTTTGATATGGGCGTATCGCTACAAGGACACCTGCCCAACAACGACAACTATGGCTATGCCCTGATGGTGGGCAACGGACAAGCGGCAAGAGTGGAAAACGATAATTTCAAATGGTTTTACGGCGATGTGTTCGCCAAATTCCTGAACAAAAAACTGGTGGTAGACCTCTATGCCGACTACCAGAAAATGATATGGAACACCGGCTGGCACAACGACCGCCAAATGACCAAGCTGTTTGTAGCCTACACTGTGCCCAAATACTCTATAGGCGTTGAGGCGTTTATGAACCGGGTAATGGGCGATGTGTTTGCAGCAAAAAACACCGGCGGCATAGATACCCTCACCGCTCAGGCTACGGGTATATCGGTATTTGCCAAAGGCCGCATATACAAAGATAAGCTCGGCTTCTTTGCCCGCTACGATATGTATAACCCTGCCGGAAACATAGACGATAATAAATACCGAACCTATACCGAACAGCGCGTAGCGCAGTATGATGTAAACAACAAAGAAAACTTTATAACGGCGGGTCTCGACTTTACGCCTATGAAAAATGTGCACGTCATGCCCAACATCTGGTATAACTCGTACAGCAACACAGCGCCCTATACCGACGCTAAACCTAACGACTACGATATGGTGTACCGCATTACCTTCTACTACACATACGGCAAATAAAACAACCACAAATTAATTAAACCACACATACAAAAACACAAAAAATGAGATCAATCAAGAATCTGACATTAACCGGCCTCGCGGTTGCGATAGTTGGCGGTATTTTACTCACAGGTTGCAGCGGCTCGGGCACAGGCTCTAAGGCCGACAGCGCAAGCGCCGCTACCAGCGCAGGCGAAGACAACACGCTTATGGGCGCAGGCGCAAGCTTCCCCAATCCGCTATACTCAAAAATGTTTTCTGAATACAACAAAACTACCGGACTTAAAGTTAACTACCAGTCTATAGGCTCCGGCGGCGGTATAAAGGGTCTTACAGACAAAACTGTAGACTTTGGCGCATCCGATGCTCCGCTTACCGACGACCAGGCAAAGGCTATGAGCGCACCAGCCATACACATACCCGCTACTGCCGGCGCAGTAGTGCTTGCCTACAATCTGCCCGAAGTAAAAGATACCTTGTCTCTTTCTCCAGATGTGCTGGCAGGTATATTTCTGGGTACCATCACCAAGTGGAACGACCCTAAAATTGCAGCTATCAATAAGGGCGTGAAACTTCCATCAACGGCTATCATGATTGCCCACCGCACCGATGCCAGCGGCACATCAAACATTTTCACTACCTACCTTACTAAAGTAAACAAAGACTGGGAAACCAAAGTAGGCAAAGGATCGTCTGTAAACTGGCCTGTAGGTCTTGGCGGTAAGGGCAACGAAGGCGTAGCCGGATACATAAAGCAGTCGCCCGGCACTATAGGCTATATAGAGCTGGCATATGCTATACAAAACAATATGGCTTATGCTAAAATACAAAACAAAGCGGGCAACTTTATAGCGCCAAGCATAGCCAGCGTAACCGCAGCGGCAAACATAGAAATACCTGCCGACGGTAAAGTATCGCTTACCAACACCGACGCTCCCGACGGTTATCCTATCTCCGGCCTTTCTTGGGTGCTTATTTATCAGGAGCAGAAATACAACAACCGCTCTGCCGACAAAGCTGCTAAAATGGTAAAACTGATTCAGTGGATGATACACGATGGTCAGCAGTATTCAGCTGCGCTCAACTATGCGCCGCTTTCTGCAAAGGCTGTAGCCGTAGGCGATGCATTGCTCAAAACCGTTACTTACGACGGCAAACCAATAGCGCAGTAAATATTAATAGTTCTTCGTGGTTTTGTACAGGTACAAACAACACCCTCTCCTTTGGAGAGGGACGGGGTGAGGCAATTATTCGGTATTTAATCAATACACTTCTACTTTATCTAACATTTAGTAGGAACTCAATTCACCAAACCGACTTGTATTAGCGAAGAACACAATAACTGCCACGGCATTGGTTATACGTTTTAGTACAGAATTGAACCATTGTTTCGCGCTCAATTTTTGATTTTGATTTTTAATTTCTTGCCATATAATGGAAACATTGGTTGATAATGATATGATTGCCCGTCCGGACGAAAGTCTGGGACGGGCTTTTAACGCTCCTAAACCCAAGGACGCCGCCAAAGCCGCCAAACGCACAAAACGATCGCACAGGCAAATACGTACAGAAACCTTTTTCAGGCGCTCGTTGATTATTGTGGGCTTGCTTATGGTGGCGTTGGTGTTTGCTATTATGCTTACGCTTATTGTAGAGTCTATACCCTCTATCAAGGCGCTGGGCGCCGGCTACCTGTGGGGCAAAACCTGGGATCCTGTAAAGGATGTATATGGCGCGCTGCCCTTTCTTATGGGCACATTGCTTACCTCGTTTCTTGCGCTGCTCATATCGGCGCCGTTTTCGTTTGCGGTGGCCATAGTGCTGGGCGAGTATTATCCGCAGGGGTGGCTGTCTAATCTGCTGAAAAACATGGTGGAGCTTATAGCCGCTGTGCCCAGCGTGATATATGGTTTCTGGGGGCTGGCTGTGCTGGTGCCTATTGTGCGCACCTTCGAGACCAGCCTTGGCGTGCCGCCTATGGGTTACGGTATTTTCAGCTCATCGCTTATACTGGCGGTAATGATTATACCCTATGCGGCGTCTATGGGCCGATCTATGATACAAATGGTGCCCGCCAACCTTAAAGAGGCGGCCTACTCGCTGGGAGCCACCCGCTGGGAGGTGATACGCAGCGTGGTACTGCCCTATACCAAGTCGGGCCTGTTTGCCGGCGTGTTGTTATCGCTGGGGCGCGCCCTTGGCGAAACAATGGCCGTAACCATGGTGATAGGCAATACTACCGGCATGCCGGGCAGCATTTTCTCTACCGGCAACACTATGGCCAGCGTGATAGCCAACGAGCTGGGCGAGGCCGATAAAGTAGTGTACAATTCGGCTCTGGTAGAGCTGGGCCTGGTGCTGTTTCTGGTAACGGTGGCGATAAATATGATAGGCAAAAAAGTAATAGGCAAATTTATCAACGAATAATAGCATGGATACACATATAAAATACAGAATTGGCAAGAGTTCGGCATTTCAGATAGTCACTATACTATTTGCCGCTGCCTGTGTGGTTCCGCTGCTGGCTATACTGTACTACATAATAAGCGCAGGCATAGCCAAAGTAAACTGGAACTTTATTACCAATGTAGAAAAGCCGGTAGGCGAGGTGGGCGGCGGTATTGCTCATGCGCTGGCAGGCAGTATGCTCATTATATTGGGCGCTTCTGTTATTGCCATACCGCTGGGCATACTGTGCGGCATTTTTCTGAGCGAAAACAAAAAAAGCAGGTTGGCCTACTGGAGCAGGCTGTCGGTAGACATACTGCAGGGCGTACCCTCTATAGTAATAGGCATAGTAGCCTATATATGGATAGTAAAGCCGCTGGGCTATTCGGCCATATCGGGTAGTATTGCTTTGTCTATAATGATGTTGCCCATCATTATCCGCTCTACCGAGGAAACGCTGAAGATGTTGCCCGACTCGCTGCGCGAGGCTGCTTTTGCGCTGGGCGTGCCTTTTCACAGGGTGATACTCAAGGTAATAGTGCCCTGCGGCATAAGCGGTATACTGTCTGGCGTGATGCTGAGCGTGGCGCGTATAGCCGGCGAAACGGCGCCGCTGTTGTTCACGGCGTTCGGCTACCAGTTTCTTTCTACCAACATGGCTAAACCCATGGAAACATTACCCCACCTGATTTTTAAGTATGCTATTACCCCCTACAAAGACTGGCAAGACCTGGCCTGGGGGGCATCGTGCATACTACTGCTGTGGGTGTTGCTCTTAAACATTTTTACAAAGCTGATAACCAGAAGATGGAAAGTACAATTGTAAAGTCTGTAGACTACAATGCTTATTTCGGAGACAATCACGTTGTAAAAAATGTGAATATCGAAATACCTAAAAACAATGTTGTAGCCGTAATGGGCCCGTCGGGCTGCGGTAAAACAACCTTTTTGCGCGGCATAAACCGCATGCACGAACTGATACCCGGCGCTACCGCCAAGGGTAAAATACTGCTGAACGGACAAGACGTAATGGAAATGCACCCCATTTTTGTGCGCCTTAAAATAGGTATGGTGTTTCAAAGACCCAATCCGTTTCCCAACCTCAGTATTTACGACAACGTAATAGCCGGCTACAAACTAAACGGCATAAAGCTGCCCAAGGCCGAAAAAGACCGTATAGTAGAACACTCGCTAACGCGCGTGGCCTTGTGGAAAGAAGTGAAAGACTCGCTTACCAAGAAGGGTTCGTTCCTGTCTGGCGGGCAGCAGCAAAGGCTGTGCATAGCCCGCGCGGTGGCTATGGAGCCCGAAGTGCTGTTGTTCGACGAGCCTACATCGGCCCTCGACCCTATATCTACGTCTACCGTTGAGGAGCTGTTTCATGAACTGAAGAAAAACTATACGCTGATAATTGTAACCCATAATATGCAGCAGGCAGCCCGCGTAAGCGACAAAACGGCTTTCTTCTACATGGGCGAACTGGTGGAATATGACAATACCAAGAAAATGTTTACCAATCCCAGCGACATACGCACCCAAAACTACATAACCGGCAGGTTCAGCTAAGGCCGCCGCGCTATACACCCGCTCAGCTTAAAAAAACATACACAAATCAAAAACCTGCGGGCAACCGCATCATAAAAACATTATGACACAGTTAGAGTTAGAAATACAGGCGGTAAAAGTAGAGGTGATGAGTATGTGGTATCTGGTAGAGTCGCAATTGCAAAAAACGCGCACGGCTATACACCACTTCGACCGCGACCTGGCGCGCGAAATAGCCCTTAAAGAAAAAAGGGTAAACGCCTTTGAGCTAAAGCTGGATATGGACTGCGAAAATATTTTTGCGCTGTATTGTCCCGTGGCGGTAGACCTGCGTTTTTTGCTGGCTGTGCTGAAAATAAACAACAATCTGGAGCGTATAGGCGACATAGCCGAGGGTATATCTAAATACATAATAGAGACGGACGACGATTTTGACCGGGCGCTGGTAAAGAAAACCGAGCTCATGAAAATGTTTGACGACTGCATAAGCATACTTGCAGATACGCGCATAGCCTTTGAGAAAGAAGATACCATACTGGCGCGCAGCATATTTAAGAAAGATGAAGTACTGGACGAAATAAACCGAAGCGCCATAGACCGCCTGACGGAGTGTATAACCGAAGACCCTACCACAAGCCGCGACGCACTATACATCCTCTCCATCATTCGCAAGCTGGAGCGCGTAGGCGACCAAGCAAAGAACATAGCCGAAGAGGTGATATTTTACGTAGAGGCAAAAGTGCTGAAACACCAGCGCGATAATCTGAAATAATACAGATTAGCTGGTGCAGACTATTATCGAATGTTCGTTGTTCGATTTTATTGTAATTTGTATTTAGCCGGAATAGGCTAATATTTGAATTGCCGGAGGTGAGGCCTCCGGTAATGAGGTCCAGCGCCGAAGGCGCTGAATGTGGTATTGGCAGCAAAAAAACCATATAACCCCGCAAGTTCAACCCGTTCCGGGTTGATGTTGTGTATATTTCTTACCCCGGGATGCTCCTGGGGCTATTATTAGTTTAAGCCCGTTCGGGCTTTTAACCATTCAAGCCCATCCAAAAATCAAAAAAATCAAGGTTCAGAACGCATTTTGCAGGTAGCGACCCTCCGGGGCGCAACGCAATTCAATACACTATTTGCTACAAACCTTTGACTCCTAACGGAGTCGCTAACCG
>CAZLPE010000126.1:0-10738 GCA_964561325.1 uncultured Flavipsychrobacter sp. | reverse complement strand
GAAGGGCAAAATACCCTGAGCCCGGTATGCGCAAGCAGCGGCCTGAAGGTGTACACCGTGCCGCCGGGGCCATATGCTCTGTAATACATTCCGCCCGAAATAGTAACGGTATCTATAGGTATGCCATTTGAGTCGACCTCGGTTTTTATTGGTGTAAAATTAAACCAGTCGCCCTCGTCGAAAGTGCAATCGCTGTCTCGGTCAAAAAAGAATTCGATGGGCATTATATAACAATTCAAATGTTCGTAATCGTACAATACAGAATCTAAGCGCGTGCCGCCTTGCAGCAGAATATGCTTGACGCTGTATGTGCCAGAAATGTTGTAATCATGTATTATGCTCGCATCACAGTCGGGCGCCACGTAGCGCGGCGTCATAGTGTCGGCCTGTCCGTCGCCAAAGTGGGTTATGAGTGTAAGCGTGTTAGATACGCCGCAAATCTTCAGGCGAAAATTTGTAGCCGGGCACGTACTGTATCCGGGCACAAGTATAGAATGCGCTGTTATGCTGTTTTGCTTGGGGGTGTAGATTTTGTTGGAATACGATGATAGCCCGCTGGCAGCGCAAGTGTTTTTGCAGCGTATGTAGCCCGATGTAAGCGGACTAATACGGATGGGGGCATATGTTGCGCCAGCCACATCGCTCCATGTTATACTGTCGGGCGAGCTTTGCCACTGCAAGACTGTGCCACATGGGGTATAGCCAGAGAGAGAAAAGGTATCGGCGGCGCCACTGCACATGCCTATGGAGGCTATCGAGGCGACACCGGGCGCCGGACTACCCGTGCACGAACCGGGGGTTACGGTTATGGTGTGGGTTGCAATACAATTTTCGTTGGTGGAATAGGTGATGACGGTAGTACCTGCCGAGACGCCGGTAACCGGCCCATCGAAGCTGCGGTCGGCTACAGTTGCTACAGCAGGTCGGCTACTGGTCCAGGTATGCCCCCATCCCCCTCCGCTTTTCAGGCCGATAGTAGACGAGACGCAAACCGAAGATGGTCCGGATATTGGAGTTGCCGCTTCGGACAGATTTAGACTAAATCGAGCAACACAACCACTTGGTATAGTGTAATTTATATCGCAGTAACCCTTTCGCAAGGCCGTTATATGCCCGGAGGTGGAATCCAGCAAACAATAAGCAAAGGAGCTTGTCCACCAATATCCGCCAGCCAAATCGCTGCGATAGGTGACTGAATCATGCTCGCACAGCGTAGCCGGACCAGTGATAACGGCATTTTGAATTACGGTAACCGATTTGGTAGTGAATCCACATCCTACGGTTGAATAAGTAATTACCGCAGTGCCAGGCGAAACGCCACGCACATAACATGTACCGACCGAGGGACGTAGGCTAACGATTGAGGTATCGCTACTTGAATATACGCCACCTTGAATATCATCGGATGCAAAAACGCCGTACGAAGCACAAATAGCTGTAGGACCATACCAGTACAAAGGGGGTGTGGTAGAATAAACATTAAATCTCCTGACTACATAAACTGTTCCCACTGTATAGGTAATATTAGCGTTGCCTGCCGCTATACCAGTAACAATACCTGTAGCAGAGCCTACTGGTGCAATAGCGCTATTGGAGCTTGTCCATACGCCGCCAGGAGTAGCATTTGACAATGTAGAGGTAGTACCTATACAAATGTCCAAATTTCCAATAATTGAGCCTATACCAAAGGAAGTTACAGAAATAAGTAGCGCTAATAGCAGTAGGTATACTTTTTTCATAGAAGGTTTTTATGAGGTAGATAAAAGTAAACATCGCGCAGCGTTCAATAGTTCATCTGCCGGTATCGACACAAAATTTAATGCAGAGCTGTGTACTTACTACTTTTCAATTTTGGCTTAGATTGAAATTGAAAAATATATTCAAACGTACAAAATAATTGTATTATCCAAATAGCATTGTTAGCAGAATGAATAGGTTTTTTTAGAGAAAAAGATTGTGGCAGATCGCCGCTTGGGCGTTTCGGGCTATTAACGCTGCGTTACGAATCTTATTCTGCTCTATTCCAACCAGTGTTCAAAAGCTGGGTTGTAACAAGCTTACGAAACCAAGATAGCGCAACCATTTGAATAAACGCTCGAGGGGGATGGTGAATTTACGAAGCCAGCCAATAGCGCGCCATGCCGACTCAAAAAAAACAACGCCCGAAAAACGATTGCGTTGTTCGGGCGTTATACAGAAAAATATTGCTTCGGTTATGGCAACAAAAATGGCGCTATTCTTAACTTAACGGTTTCCATATCCATTGTTTCATCAAATGCAGCTGTAGCCGATATCTTTGGCACAAAACCAGACTCATCAAATGTATCTGGCAGCGTGAGGATATCTACGCCCAACTGAATGGTATTGTCTTCGCCCAGATAGTAGGGCTGCAATGGTATGGTTGGGGGTATGTTATTGTTGATCCATGGCGCAGGATATTCTGGAGTGCCGGCGTTGCGACGAACATAACGAACGTGCGCTGCATGACGGGCATCGGTGCAGTGCATCTGCAACAATCCGCCCATTGTCGGCGCATTGTTGTACACCGCAGACAACATACCCTTAAATGCATGCACGCAAAGATCTTCTATGGTTTGCGCCACCTGCAAAAACAAATAATAATTATCGAATGTAGTATACGTGCCCGATGCAGTAAAATCGTAAGCCGCAGGTACATATAGCGGATTCAGCGCATTGGCGTCGTAGTGATTTGGCGCAAACAGAACAGCGCCCAGACTGGTGAGCGCATTGCGCAGATAGATAATATTTGCGCGCTCCTGATTTTCTATACTCACAAAACCCGGCTGATCGGCTGTAGGTATCAGTCCGCCGGTATTGTTGGCAGTATGGTAAAGATTGTATTGCAGATATTTTAGTTCCAGAGCAAAGTTCAGCGTATCTATGACTGCATCGCCTGTTGTCTGAGCATAAGTTTTCCGGAACAACGAACCGGCCAGCAATGGTAATGCCACAACAGCCACCTTTGAACCGAAGCTTTTCAGCGCATTTCTGCGGTCGCTTTGCTGTTCAAAAACTTTGGGGTCAGTTTTTTCTATCTGTTCAAGTATCTTGGTAAAATTCATGTTTGGTTGTTATTACTTAGCCAGGCAATTTTGATGAGTCGAATCTGGTTTGAATATACATTTTAGCGTTTTCCAGTATAGCCAGCGGCGTAGCCACTCTGTCGAGGCCGTTGCCGTCTACCGCAGATCCGTCTGAGAAGGAGTTGTAATTATATAAATCGCGGAAGTAAGCCGAGTGGCGCGCCTCTACCGACACCATTTTACTAAGCGGCAGCATGTACGATGTATCTTTAAACAAGGGTATGGCGCCATTAAAGCCGGCTATAACCATATCTTCCAGGTATCCGCCGCTGGTAAGCACGCTATTGCGGTCGGCAAAGGTTACAGACGAGAAGTTGATAACCACATCCGGTATGGCGCTTTTGAGCAGTATTTTCTTTAAAAACTCGCGGTGCGCAATTTCCTGATCGCGCATGTCTGTAAGTAGCAGCAACTCGCTTTGCGTCATCTGATAATACGGAGTAGCCACAGCCTGCGTATAAAAAGCAGCCTCGAGCTGCTGCATTATATACAGAAAGTTGAGTAGGGCTATATCGCCCTCTCCTATATACACATCTGTAGCGGGGGTAGCCCTACAGGAAGCCAGAAATAATCCCGCTCCCGCAATACCTCCGGCAAGCTGGAAAAAACGACGACGAGATACATCAAATACCTTGTCCATTTCTTCCACCTGTAGATTATCAGGTGTGTTCGTCATGTTCATACTTACAATTTAATAGTTGTTTAAAAGCGGTTGATTGGGGCAATAATAAATACCTCTGGCCAACCGGCCTTAAAATTAAATAAAGCAAACTTCAAAGCAACAATTTCTTTTGCTTTGAGGGAAAAATTTAGTCAAAAAAGGCCGAGCCAATAGCTCATAAGGTTATAAAGTTATTCAGAAAATTCAGTAAAAAAAATTGCAGCGCCATTTTTGCAGCCAAACCCATTTTTTCTGGCTGTTCTTGCCGCATTGTTAGCGCCGCCGATACGCCTATTTGGGCTATTTTTGCACTTTATAATATACACTTTTCGTCAAAACGGTTTGTTTATGCGCCCATCTTTGTTGTTGCCGCTTATTATGGTTTTTACATTTATGCTGGCAGGCTGTTCGGCCGACAGGGGCCCCGGCATAACCTTTATAGAAAACTCGTGGACCGACGCTCTGGCTAAAGCAAAAGCAGCCCACAAGCCTATATTTCTGGATATATATGCATCGTGGTGCGGCCCATGCAAAAAACTGAAGCGCGAGACTTTTACCGACAAAGCCGTAACCGACTATTTTAACGCCAACTTCATTAATGTGTCGCTGGACGGCGAGCAGGGCGACGGCGCCATGATGGCGCGGCAATTGCGGATACAGTCCTACCCCTCCCTATTTGTGCTCGACGAAAATGGCGCTGTGCTGAGCGCATCGGTTGGGTATCAGGACGCGACAGAGTTGCTTGAGTTTGGCAAGAGCGCACGAAAAGATAAGTAATTGGCGCAATTGGTTGTGCAACAGCTATGGGGCATTACCTACTTGTTGGGTTTTTTCTCTATTTTTACCCCGAAAACCTGCTTAATATAGCAAAAAACGCTTAGGGGCGTGTTCTATATATCAACCATTATAGAATGCCCAAAACTGCGTAGTTGAGTAGCTCTGTATACATTATTAGCCATTTTATGATAAAAGAAGCCATTTCCCAGTTTTTATACCGCAAATACAATTGTTCGTTTTCGCAGTGCGGCGAAGATGCTATTCTGGCCAATCTTTTCTCTCATAAATCGAAAGGCTTTTTTATAGATATTGGCGCTTTTCACCCCTACAAATTCTCCAACACCTTTTTGTTTTACCGCAAGGGCTGGAACGGTATTAATATAGACGCCGCCCCCGGTAGTATGGAGGAGTTTCAGAAAATGAGACCGCGCGACATAAACATTGAAGCGGCTATAAGCGAGCGGCCGGAGCAACTTACCTATTATTTTTTGGGTAAGGGCAACTCTATGAATACGTTCTCGCCCGACTTTCTGGACGATCTGGACAACAAAGACAAGATTAAAAAAACGATTCCGATAACTACGCAGCGGCTGGACAGCATTCTGGAAAAACATGCCGCCGGCAAGGAAATCAACTTTATGACCATAGATGTGGAAGGGCTGGAACTATCTGTGCTGCGCTCTAACAACTGGGATAAATTTAAACCACAGGTGGTGCTGCTGGAGAGTTTTGAACTGATGAACGATCAGCAAAGCTATGATGTAGATATCAGGCGTTTTTTCGACGAAAAGGGATACAAGCTCATCTCTAAAACCATAAACGGAATCATGTTTATGCGTAAAGAACTATCTATGAATCCATACAATCATATTCAGTTTTAACGCTTGCTCCGGCCTATACAGTACCCGGAATAGCTGTGCGCAAACGGTAAATAATGCCATGAACTCTTTCTTGAAAAAAGCGACCAATTATGTTAAGGTAAAGGTGTTTAACCCTATCGACGGCAAGTTGTGGCGTTTTGCGACGGATAGTTTTGAGCGATACCGTATGTATCACCGGTTCGACGGCTACCTGATCAACAAGTTTTATCCGCATATAGATACCGGCGCGCTCGACCCTGCCAACCCTAAGGACAACTACCTTATGGAGCACTTTACGGCCTATATATACAAAATGGAAGAACCCATGCTGGTAGAGCCGCTCTATGGCTGGGTGATACCGGAGGCGTTCCGGGTGTTTCGTAAGTCGTTTTCGTATATAGACGATCCGTGGGATAATGCAAAGCGCAAACCATCTGCGCTGCAATACATAGCCCCCCACAAAACCATAGAGCTGGATAGCTGCATATCTATACGCTACAACTGGAGCAACTACTACCATTTTCTGATAGATACCCTCAATCAGGTGCATCTGGCCGAAGGCAAAGTGCCTGCGCATGTGCCGCTGCTGGTGCCTTATTTTTTTCCGCAGCTAAAGCATGTGGCCGACTTCATGAAGGAGTCGGATTTTTTGAAGGGCAGAAAAATAATAGTGCAGCGCAAAAACGAGTATTACAAAGTAAAGAACCTCTACATCTGTAAAGACACCTTTTATTCCGATTCTATTTTCAGCGTGGTGCGTTCGTTTGGCGATGTGGTAAACAAGGACAACGGCCAAAACCGCAAAATATTTTTGAAGCGCGCCAAAAAGCGCGGACGCAACATAGAAAACATAGAAGAGATAGAGCGGCTGGTGCAGCAATACGGTTTTGAGGTGATAGATACAGACGACCTGGACATTAAACGCCAGGTGGCGCTGTTTGCCGAAGCCGCAATGGTAATAGGCGGACATGGCGCAGGGCTTACCAACATAGTATTCAGAAACCGCAGACCGCTAAAGTTGCTGGAGTTGTTCCCCGCCAATAAAACGCCCGAACATTACCGCAATTTGTGCCTTAACTTCAACTATGGTTACTACTCGCTGATATGCGGCAATATGGAGCGCAATCAATACTACGTAGACCCCGCAGCGCTACAAGATAAACTCATAGAGTTTCTGAACTAAATATTTATGCAACAGCCCAATAATCCGCTACACGGCATTACGCTCGAAACGATACTGAAACATCTGGTGGCCGTATATGGCTGGGAACAGATGAACGAACGCATACGCATCAATTGTTTTTATGAAAATCCGAGCATCAGTTCGAGTTTAAAATTTTTGCGCAAAACAGAATGGGCGCGTAAAAAAGTGGAACGATTGTATCTGGAAAGTCTTGAAAAATAACCTGCCGGTTGTCAAAAAGGGAAAAATGTCTCGCTTATTGTCAGTATGCCATTGGGGGCTGACTGCGGTTGCTGCGTTGCGCGCCAATACACCCCCGATTATCAAAAAATGCTATAGCTATATAGTTGATTTGGCGCCAGATATGCCGCGCGGCCTGCAAATAAAGCCCACCAACGGTTACCGCCCACAGAGGGCAAAAAACTACATTAACGGGCTGTCATGGCAATATCACAAAAGTGTTAAGGTAACCTGAAAACGCCAAAAGGGCAAAATCTCTGGCATAGGGTTTGCATTACCAATGCAAAACGAGCAATATGAAAAAGAGAGCCATCACCTACTTCAGCAAAAACAGAGCGCTTAAAATATTGGAAAACCCATTGCAGGTAGATCTGCAAACATTATTGAGCGCCACCTTCGCCATCTCGCACAGCCGCGTGGTGAAAAATCATATTCAGAACACGCTTTTGGATCTGAACAAACCAGCTTACAAGCTGTCTGCATAAATAGAGAGGCTATCAGGCTGGTGTGCGCCGCCTGATAGCCTCCAGTTTTTCAGAAAACAGGTACGTTATTTGTTGTATTTCCGGATCAGATTCCGGATTTTTTTTTGCTTGAAAACAAACGGCCTCGCCGCCTATTCTTGTTCTCTATCGGCTTCCTCTATTTCTGCCGGCGCCGTTATCAGTTCAAAATACTTATTCTCATCGTTGCGCACGCGCCAGTATTTGCGCTTGCTTTTCAGGGTGTTGCCTTTGAAGCCCGCTGCATAATCCTGAAATTCTTTTTCTATAGCATCGTGGCTAAACGGTTTGCCCAGCAGGGTCTGTATGGCAGGCGCCGTGTCGCGGGCATTCTTCTTTTCATTATCCAGATGCGCGGGTCTGGTGTTGCCCTTGTAACCGGTAAAACGTACCGGCGCAAAATGGTTGTGACCGTTGACGCGGTATATCACCATCGACCTTCCTTTTTTTACGAGGTCTACTGCAAACTGACGCTCTTCTGCCACCTCCGAATTCAGATAGTTTTCGAGCGTCTTTATGTTTTCAATTATCTGGTTAACGTTTTCTACGAATTGCAGCATATATGTTCAGTTGCTATTATCTATTGCAAAAATTTCCCTGCCGCATGCCATACACAGGCAAGGCAAAGGGGTGTAAGGTAGCGATAAAAAGTTGTTGACCGCTATTTTATTTGCGCCGGGCATATTCAGGGCGCACACTGCATAACGGCGTCCGCTGGTTATCAACAAAATATACCACAATATGCGCCCTTACCTATGCCGATGGCGGCAACTATAACCGCTATTGACTATAACCTGCTACCTTTGCAAAAAAACCATAACCTGTGCCGGATGTAATACAATTATTGTCGGACCATATTGCCAATCAGATTGCTGCAGGCGAGGTTATACAGCGTCCGGCATCGGCGGTAAAAGAGTTGCTGGAAAATGCCATAGATGCCGGAGCCACCGATATACAACTGGTGATAAAAGATGCGGGCAAAGAGCTGATACAGGTAATAGACAATGGTAAAGGCATGAGCCCTACCGATGCCCGTATGAGTTTTGAACGCCATGCCACCTCTAAGATCCGTAACATTGACGATCTCTTCAAGATACGCACCATGGGCTTCAGAGGCGAGGCGCTGGCGAGTATAGCCGCAGTAACGCAGGTAGAGCTGAAAACCCGGCAGGCCGATGCCGAAACCGGCACAAGACTGCTGATAGAGGGCACCGAAGTAAAGCTGCAGGAACCCTGCGCCGCAAACCCGGGCACAAATATTATGGTAAAAAACCTGTTTTTCAATGTGCCGGCGCGCCGACACTTTCTGAAAAGCAACAATACCGAGATGCGCCATATACACGACGAGTTTACGCGCGTAGCGCTCTCGTATCCCGGCATAGCCTTCCGGATGTGGAACAATGGCGCAGAGGAGTTTCATCTGGAGGCCGGCAACCTGAAAGAGCGCATTGTGGGACTGCTGGGCGGCGCTTATGCCAAAAACCTGGTGCCGGTAGAGGAGCGCACCGAACTGCTGAATATATACGGCTTTATAGGCAAGCCCGACGCCGCTACCCGTACGCGCGGCAACCAGTTTTTTATTATCAATGGCCGCTTCATCCGCAACTCCTACCTCAATCATGCCGTGGCTATGGCCTATGGCAGCCTTATAGAAAAAGAATCGTTTCCGTTTTATACCCTGTTTCTGGACATAGACCCATCCAGGGTAGATGTGAATGTGCACCCCACAAAGCAGGAAGTAAAATTTGAAGACGACAGGCTGATGTACTCTTACCTGAACGCCGCTGTAAAGCACGCATTAGGTAGATTTAATATTGCCCCGTCGCTCGACTTTACGCTGGCGCCAGAGATACAACAACTGAGCGCCGTGCAGCGCCCGGTAACCGAGCGGCAACGCGAGGAGACGAAAACGGGCTACCTGTTCAACACGTTTACCGAGAAAAACCAGGCGCATATTGTAGAGCGCAAAGACAGCCTGAAAAGCTGGAAAGCCCTCTACGAAATAGCCCAAAACTCCACGCCCGAGGCGCAGGCCTATCCGCAGGTATCTACAGAGCCGGTTACTACGTTTCCGGAAAACAGCATCACGCACCAGATGGTAAACGGCGAGGAATCTACCATTATACCATCGGAGGTAAACACGCTTTATGCCGCCGAATCGGCGGGCAAGGGCTCGGGCAATATGATGCTGCTGCATGGCTCTATGCTGGCAACCACCGTAAAATCGGGTATGATGCTCATACACATTCGCCGGGCGCAGGAACGCATATGGTACGAGCGGCTGCTATCGCAGTGGAACGGGCAGGATATGGCGTCGCAACAGGTGTTGTTTCCGCTCAGCTACGAGCTGTCGCCACAAGATGCGCTCTTGCTCAACGAGGCGCTTGGCGATCTGTCGCGTATTGGGTTCGATATAGCGCCCTTTGGCAAAAACACCTTTGTAGTGCAGGGCATACCCGCAGGGCTGCCCGGCGGCGAAGAAAAATATGTGCTGGACGAGGTGGTGGAACACCTGAAAAACGAATCGCCCGATGCGGTAGGCAAGCGCACAGATATGCTGCTGGCCCATATGGCGCGCCGCCTGAGTCGCAACAAGCACGCCATAATGCAACCCGAAGGTCAGCAGGCGCTGGTAGACGAGCTGTTTGGCTGCAGCCAGCCCGAATATACGCCCGAGGGCAAGAAAGTATTTGTAATGATAAGAAAAGACGACCTGGAAGCAATGCTGGGCTAAAGTGGCTAACTTAATTTACCCCTATCAAATACAACATGACGCGTAAAACAAAAATAGCGATCTCTGTAACAGCCGCTGCGGCTCTGCTGTATGGTGTGTATCGCTATGCGTTTCACAGCGATTTTAATCCCAACCCCAAATACCAGATCGGCCAGCCGCTCGACAGCCTGAATGGCGTAGTGGTATATTACAACGGCATGGTGGGCCATATAGGCGGCCGAAACCGCGCCGAAGACGGCTACAACCTGGGCATGAAATACCAATGCGTAGAGTTTGTGAAGCGCTACTACTACCAGCGGCTACACCACAAGATGCCCGACACGTATGGCAATGCCAAAGATTTTTTTGATGCGGCAGTGTCCGACAGCGCGCTAAACGAAAAGCGGGGCCTGCTGCAGTTTACCAACGGCAGCCTCAGCAAGCCGCAAGCCGAAGACCTGCTGATACTGGACGGACATGCCGGCAACCCCTACGGCCATGTAGCAATAGTATCGTTTGTAACAGATAGCGCCGTGGGCATAGTGCAGCAAAACCCCGGCCCATTCGCCCCCTCGCGCGACACCTTTAAACTTACCCACACCGACAACCGCTGGATAATAAAACAACCCCGCCTGCTGGGCTGGCTACGCAAAGACAGCGTGGCCATAGAGCGTATGATGGCAGCGAAGCGGTGAGG
>CAZLPE010000125.1:0-10753 GCA_964561325.1 uncultured Flavipsychrobacter sp. | reverse complement strand
TCTGGTTCCTCGTTGGCGGTAGGGGGCGCTTCCGGTAGTTCGGCGCGGGGGTCTTTGCCTGCTATCACTATTACTATTTCACCTTTTGGCGGGTGTTTCTGATAGTGGGCGGCAAGAGCGGCAAGGGTGTTTTTGTTGGTCTCTTCAAACATTTTGGTCAGCTCGCGGCACACCGCAGCCTGGCGGTCGGGGCCAAACCATGCGGCCATCTCTGTGAGCGTCTTCACCAGTCTGTGGGGCGACTCATAGAGTATTATGGTGCGTTCCTCGCCCGACAGTGCGCGCAGCATGGTTTGCCGGCCTTTTTTCAGCGGCAAAAAACCCTCAAATACAAATCTGCTGGCCGGTATGCCGCTCTGCACCAGCGCCGGCACAAAGGCTGTGGCTCCTGGCAGGCACTCTACAGGTATGTTGTGGCGTATGCACTCGCGGGCCAGTAAAAAACCGGGGTCGGATATGCCGGGCGTGCCGGCATCGGTGAGGAGGGCAAAGGTTTTGCCGGCTTTCATTTGCTCTACGAGGTGTGCCGCTACCTTATGCTCGTTGTGGGCATGGTAGGGTGTCAGTGGTTTCTGTATGTTGTAGTGTCTTAGCAGCACACCGCTGGTGCGGGTATCTTCGCACAGTATCACATCGGCATCTTGCAGGGCCTTTACGGCGCGGTAGGTAATGTCGCCAAGGTTGCCTATGGGTGTGGGTACAAGTGTGAGGCGCATAAATACTGGCTATAAGGTGTGCTGAACAAAAAGAACCGGCAAAGCGCGCGCAATGCCGCTTTGCCAGCCCCGAATACAGATCGTTATTACTTTTAGGCTTCGCTGATGGTGAAGCTGAAACTCTCCATAACCTGATTAGCAAGCAGCTTTTTGCAAGCCTCGCGGGTCATAGCTTCCGCATCGGCCTTCGATGCCGCTTCTACGGTCAGGGTTATGCACTTGCCTATGCGCACATCATGCACATGAGTAAGACCCAGATTGTGCAAGCTGGCATTTACCGCTTTTCCTTGCGGATCCAGCAGTTCTTTAAGCGGCATTACGTTGATGTTGGCTATAAATTTCATAATGGTTGTTATAATTTTCCGGCGCGGCCGGGCGTTTACAATGTTGTTAGTTTTTGGCGGTTTCGGGTTGTTTGTATATCAGCGCCAGCAGTATGTATATGCCAAAACCTACCGGTATAGCGGCTACGCTGAGAAACAATACCGCTAATACAGACAATACAATAAGCGTGAGCTGCGGCCATGCATAGGCCAGCGACATACGCTGCGGAACCATCTTGAAAAACCTGATCTTAGACACCATAAGGTAGCACACTATCGCCACTACGCCGTATAGTACCCATTTGTTTTGCAGCAGGCTGGCAATGTTGTAGGGGTTGTACCACATAATAAGCGGAAACGAGCCTACCAGTATACCTGTTGCAGGCGTAGGCATGCCTATGAAGTAACTTTTTTGCTCGGCTGTGGTGATGTTGAATTTTGCCAAACGCAACGCTGCAAAGCAGGCTATAAGAAATGCAGGAGCCATGCCCAGCATACTTACATCGAACGCGTTTTTGTCGGCCATCAGGGCATCCCAAAGCAGCTTGTATATAATAACGCTTGGGGCTACGCCAAACGAAACCATATCGGCAAGCGAGTCGAGGTCTTTACCTATAGGTGAAAACACCTTTAGCGCACGGGCTGTAAACCCATCGAGCAGATCGCAAATGGCGGCTATGCCTATAAACAGGCTACCCAGATACATTTGCTCGGCGCCATGCACCCACGCATATGACGGCATGCCATCGGCTATGCGCATATAGTAATACGGCTGCGCAGTAAGTATATACGCTATGGCTATGCATCCGCAAAACAGATTAGCCAGAGTTAGCAGGTTGGGCAAATGCTTCATTGGTTGTAAAAGTAGTAATTATTGTGCAATGTGGCGTTGGGGCTTTATCGTAATCCTTCAAACAAGTACGCCACACGGGTGGGTGTGGCGTACTTGTTTAAATATTGAATGTGAAAAGTGTGTATTATTCGGGCACTACAAGGCGGAAGCCATTGCCATGAATGTTCACTATTTCTACGCTGCTGTCTTCTTTCAGGTATTTGCGCAATTTGGCAATGTATACGTCCATACTTCTGCCGTTGAAGTAGGTATCGCTGCCCCATATCCGCTTTAGGGCGGTTTCGCGCGGCAGCAGGTCGTTTTTATATTCGGCCAGCATCAGCAACAGCTCGTTTTCTTTAGGCGACAGCGTACTTACATCGTTGCCGTGCTTTAGCGTGCGTAGCTTGCTGTTGAAGTGGTACATACCAATGTTGAACTCGATCTGAGAATGCTGTTTTTCGTGCATTTCCATATTGCGCTTCAGCACTGCCTTAATTTTAGAGAGCAGCACGTCGCTGTCAAAAGGCTTGGTAATGTAATCGTCGGCGCCCAGTTTGTATCCTGTCAAAATGTCGTCCTTCATGCTTTTTGCAGAAAGGAAGAACAATGGCACATCGGGGTCTACATTTCTTATTTCTTCTGCCAGCGTAAAGCCGTCCATGTTGGGCATCATTACGTCGAGCAGGCATATATCAAATTTCTCACGGCGGAAAGCGGCCAATCCAAGGATGCCGTCGCGAGCCAGTTCTACTACAAAATCATTCAACTCCAGAAAGCTTTTCAGCACCATGCCGAAGTTGGTATCATCTTCTACAAGTAATATTTTGTTTTTCTCCTTTTCCATAATGTTAATTGTAACTCAAATATAGTACCAATAAATGTTTATGCACCCGAAATTGTTTGTTAAAAGAACCTCGGACATCCAAAAACCTTTTTTATGCCCTGATCGGGATGGTACAGATTGCTGTAAACTAAAGAAAACTCCAGCGCTCCGTACGAATTGTTGTAGGGTGTTAGTTTAGACACCGTGAAGTCGTAATTGGCGGTAAACTGCACCGGCCCTACCTGCATGCCTGCCAGCCCTATTATGGCGTCGCCCAGGCGGGTATAGGCCCCCAGTATCAGCTGCATCAGCATTTCGTTTTTATCTGAAAGCATAGTGCGAAACTGCGATCCCAGCAGCAGCTCGCTGGCGCCGGTTTGGGTAGAATAGTAGGCCGACGGGTTAACAAGCAATACGGGGCTTGTTTGCCACAATATGTCCAGGTGCGCCATGGGGCGGTAGCCTATCACATTGGTTGTGCTTTTATAAAAGCTCTCTACAGGCTTGTTTACATTGCCCACTGCTACGCCCAGCTTTGCATACAAACTCTCGTGCGGAAACCATGCAAAATTCAGCCCCGGCGTCACGGTGTAGAAATTGGTTTTTATTATACCTACTTTCTCGCCATTGGTCATGTTGGGGTTAAATTTCACGCCGTCCCACTGAGCATCAAAGGTCAGGTTGTCGAAATTGACGCTGCGCTGCACATACGATGCCGAAACTCCCAACGACAACATGGTGAAACTACTGAGCTGTAAGTGGTAGGCCAGACTACCCTGAAACTGATTGAGCGCCAGATTGCCGTCGCCGGCCTTGTCGCCAAAAAAAGCCAGCCCTATACCCAGCCAGTTGTTGTGTTTCTCATTGTTTTTATTGCCGCCCAGCTTAAAATCGCCAAAAGCCGAAAACGTATTGTAAGGCACCGGCAACGTAGCCCATTGGTTGCGGTAGTTCATACCAACCCGATAGTCGTAGTCGGCAACGAGGGCTGTGTTGGCGGGGTTGAGCAGCAATGGCGCATTAAAATATTGCGAGAAGTGTATGCTTTGCCCTATGGCATTGCCGCAAGCCAGCACAGCCGCTATCAGTATCAACAGTTTGTTCTTCCTCATCGCAATAAAGTTATATTGCCCTTCATTTGTTTTACCGAGCTGTCAATAAATGATACATTAAGCACATAGCCATAAGCCTCTACCGGCTGCGGCTGACCATTGTAGGTGCCATCCCATCCCACATCCTGACTGGTGGTTTCGAAAATGAGCTGTCCCCAACGGTTGAAGATTTTCAGGTCGAGTGTTTTTATTGCGGCGCCGCGCACATACAGTATGTCGTTTTCACCGTCGCCATTGGGCGAGAAAGCGGTGGGCAGCCCTACTATAGGTTGCACCTCGGCCGGCGCCAATCTGCACAGTTTGGCGGGGCAGTTGCTGGCGTTGTAGGCGTTGAGGCATACTTTGTAGCTGCCTGTTTTGTTGTATTGGTGTATGGGGTTTACCTCTGTGCCTGTGGTATTATCGCCAAACTCCCACAGGTAACGCACCGCATTTTTAGAGAGGTTGGTAAATACCGTAGGCTCGTTGATCACCGCTTTTACGGGCACAAAGCTAAAGTTGGCTATCGGGGTCGATAGTATTATTATGCGTTGGCGTATGGTGTCGGCGCCATTGCAGGCGCCGCTGTTTTGCACTATAAAGGTTACAGTATAGGTGCCCGCGCTATCGAAGGTATAGCTGGGGCGGGTAGATGTAGACGAGTTGCCGTCTCCAAAGAGCCACAATACCGATGTGGCATTGGTGGTAAATGGCAGCGGCGAAAAGGGCGTACCAAGGCACAGACTGTCTGGTATGGTAAACGAGCCGGACACACGCAACCCGTAAATCCTGATTTCTTGTTTTGTAGTATCGGGGCTCTTACAAGCGTTAGGGTCAGACATTACCAGCATTATTGTGTATCTGCCGGTGTCGGGGTAGTTGTGGTTGGGCGGCGTTACGCCGGTATAGCTTGTGCCGTCGCCAAAAAACCAGGTGTAGCTGGGCGTGCCAATACGGTCTATAGACGTATTGGTGAACGAGGCCACATATGGGCCGCAACTATCGAGCAGCTTGTAGGTAAATGCCGGCGTTATAACGTTGGTGTCTACATTGATAATGATGTAGGCGGTATCGTTGGTCTTAAAGCAGGCGTTGGAATTGGCCGCAGCCAGCGTTACGGTATAGGTGCCAGCGGTAGTAAACAAATGCGATGTAGAGTAGGTGGTAACCGTAGGGCTGCCATCGCCAAAGTTCCATACATAGGTAAGGCCGTTGTTAGAAGTATTGGTAAAGTTTACCAGCAGCGGCGCGCATCCGCTGGTGTTGGGGCCGGCGGTTACTTTAGCCTCTACCGGGCCAATGTTGAAGTTTATTTTCAGCGCCGCCTCGTTGCAGTTGCGGCTCGAGTCTACCTCGCTCCACACACCGGAGGTAGTGGGGAAGGGATCGGGGCAAGCTCCGCTCAGCACATCTGTGCCGCCGCAATTGGCGCATATACCCTGGTATATAATGCCCTGCTTTGCAAATCGGCTGGTGCCGCCGTCTACGTGTTCGCCCTCCCACAGGGTGCTGCAGTTGCGGCCATGGTAGGTGGCATAGCGCAACGACGCCAGACCGGGGCCAAACACTATAAAGTAGAAGTCGCGACCATCGGTGGTGGGTTGTTCGGCATCGGGAGATACCTCCATGCCGCCGCACTCGCCCGAGGCTATGCCCGGAATACCCAGATTGCCGCCCCAGCCCGAGATGTATACATTCTCGCAGGTATCTACCAGAAAGGCCACCGGCGAGATATTAGTGCGCGTAGATACGCCCGAGCCAAACACCGTAGATAGCCTATTGGTAGTGATATTGCTATCCAGCTTCATTACAAACTGGCTGGAGTTGGGGTTGGAGTGCACACCAGCCGATACCGGGAATGTGCCGCCAAGCGATTGCCCCATAGCATAGAGCTCATTGGCGCTGCTCACCTGTATGCCATATACCTGGTCGTAATCACTCTGGCCTATATACGAGCTGCGCTCGAGGTTGTAAGGCATTGAGTTTTTGAATTTCATTACAAAACCATCGGCAAAGCCGCCCTGGTAAGACGGATGTAGGGTGCCGGGCGTTGTCTGAAAGTCGCGGCTGTTGGTGCCGCCGCCTACATATACCGATGTGTGGGCAGTGTCGAAGGCCAGCACATAACCGGCATCGCTACCCGAACCGCCTATGTAGGTGCTCCATTGCAGCGACGAAAGCGTGGGGTCGAACTTAAACACTACGCCGTCTTGCAAGCCGTTGAGCGATGCCGATAGCGCCGTAGAGGTAACCGGAAAGTCGGAAGAGTTGGTACATCCGGCCATAAATATATTGCCGTACCTGTCCATCTGCACCTCGCTGCGCGCATCGTCGCCATAGTTATACTTCAGTTCGCCATAGCCATATTCGGTAGAGTCGTAGTTTACGCCGTCGTGGCCTGTGCCGCCTATATAGGTAGAGCCCAGCAGCGCCGATCCGGCGGCGTTGAATTTGGTAAGGCATATATCCCAGCCGCCGCGGTTGGTGGGCTGGTATGCGCCCGATGTTACAGGGTAGTTGGTAGATATGGTGCGGCCTGCCACTATAAGGTTTTGCGCCCCGTCTACTATCATACTATGCGGGTGATCGTTGCCGGCGCCGCCCAGATAAGTGGCATAAATACGGTTGCGCAGGGTAGGGTCGTACTTAATAATAGATATGTCGGCGGCATAGGCCCATAGCTGCGATGTGGAAGGGTCTACATAAGTTAGGCCGCCGCCAAAAGTGGTTTGAAAGGCGCCGGGACTAACCGGAAAGTGCGTGCCTGCATAAGCCAGATCGTTTACCAGACCGCCGGCGTAAAAATTGCCTGCGTCGTCGTATGTAGCGGTAAAGCCCCAGTTGTCGGCAGTAGAACCCGTAAGGGTGCACAGCACCACTACCGGGTCTATAATCAACTGCTGCGAATGGTCGTAGCCCTTCGGAAACTCGAACGTGAGCACATTACCTTTCAGCTTGTACTCGCAGGCCACTTCTACTTTTGTGTCGTTAATATATTGGTATGCGTAGGGCTTCATTTCTGTTACCTGCCCTACGGTAGTGCTTATTACCAGGTTATGGTTTTTGATGCGTATGTCGTCTTGCCCATCAAATTTCATTTTCACCTGCGCTGCATCGGCCTGAGGTTTTACAATAAGGTCGTACTCAATATTGCCCTTGGCCGACGAAACATGCATATCTATGCCTTCATACAGTTTGTTGTAGTTCACGCTGCGCATGGGGTGAATGCCCGATTTCCAGCGCGACATATCGTTGCCCAGGTAATAGTTGTAGTATACCTTTTGCGGCCGCTCGCCTACCAGCTCGGGCTTGCCGGCGCCTAGAAAGGTAACCTTGTACACATGAAATTTGAGCGTGGGTTTTACCCTCGTTTGGCCGTGGTGGTAATAGTCTACCTTGTAGTTATTGTCCACGTCGGCCAGCACATAACGGAAACCGTCGTTTTCGAGGCATACGGTACCGCCCTGCGTGGCAGCTTTATACCTGAACCAGTCGCCCCATTGTCCTTTATTTTCAATAAACTCAATAGGCGCCTGCGCAAAAGCAGTATGGGCAAGCAGTCCCATTAAGCACGACAGTAGTAAATAGCGAGCCTTCATTAGTAAAGTTTAACAAATGTGATAGTAAATTTAAGCTATTTTGTATAACAAGACAGGAAAATAAATAAAAAAGTTAGGGAATATTAATTAAACGCAATTACTACCCCGCTTGCAGCATAGCGGCGGCATTGGTTATGTAGCGGCTATATGAGGCAACGCACAGGTTATCAGCGCTTTAGCAAGCGCCTAAACAAAGTTTTGCAGACCGGCGGCAGTTAGTTCACCATTTTATCTGCGCAGCAACTACTGGCAAAGGCGTCGGGCTTAGCTTTGAAAGCGTAGCCCATACCCAGTATGTAGCCCATGGCCTCGCGTAGAGCTTCGTTGCTCTTAAACTGCGGATTGGTATTGATATCGGCATGCACCTCCATATCTACATCGTAGCGGTGAAACAGGTCGCACAGCTCGTAGGCTATCTCTATGCTGCGCGCCACCTCCAGTAGCATGCGCTCTTTTATAGTGTATGCCTGACTGGTGCGGTCGGCGCTCACAAACATAAAGCCGCCATGTTTTTCGCGCAGAAAAACGATTACGGTGGCAAAATCTGTTTCGGCATGGCGCACCTGCGAGTCGGTGCCTATACACACTTTCAGCCTGTAGCCGGCCTTTGTTTCGCGCACAATAGCTTCTTCTACAGCCTGCTTTACGGGTATGCGCAGTGGTTCTCCGCTAAATTTTCGCCATAGCATAAGTATCTATTTTAGTAATACTAAGTTACCTACTATTATGTTACCGAAAAATTATCAGTGTATTAATCAAATATAAACTGCACAGGATATTAACAAAAGGAGGTATTGGCAATGGCAACCCTTGGCGCTTTTGCTTTTCCACCGCCAATTCACATATTATTTTACCGCTCAGGGTAAGACGTCAAAAATAATTTTGCTCCATTTTTGCTGATAATCAATGAGTTATAATCTCGTCATAAAATTTCCTAATAAATTATTTGGCGTTTTGAATGCTGGGTTCTACTTTTGCCATCCCAATTTTAGAGGGTAAGCGCGCGGTTTGATCAAAGCTGCGCTACTATTTAGAAATAAAAACATTAAAAAGTAATGAGACACCTAAGTTTTAAAACACAGTCGGCCAACGAAAAGATCGTTAAGCGCGATTGGTATGTTGTAGACGCTACGAACCAAACGCTTGGCCGTATGAGTTCAAAAATCGCTTCTGTATTGCGCGGTAAAAACAAGGCTTATTTTACACCTCACTTCGATTGCGGCGATTATGTCATCGTGATCAACTCAGGTAAAGCTATATTGACCGGCAACAAACTGCAGGACAAAGAATACCAAACCTATTCTATGTATCCGGGCGGACAGAAAATAGAAATGGCGATAGATATGCAGAGCCGTCGCCCAAACCTGATGATAGAGCGCGCCGTAAAAGGTATGTTGCCTAAAAATCGTCTGGGACGCGCTATGTACAAAAAGCTATTTGTTTACGAAGGCGCAGAGCATCCACACAAAGCTCAGTCTCCAAAAGCATTGAGCATCTAAACCCCGCTTCGGCATCCCCTGCCAATACCCCCGCGGTACTAGCAAAGGGAGGTTTAACCAAACAATTTTAAATAAAATTTAAACCATTCATACATAAAATGGAAAAACAGAAAAACGCCGTTGGCCGTCGTAAAGAAGCAGTTGCCCGTGTATATATCAGCAAGGGTACAGGCGTTATCACGGTAAATGGCAAGGAATACAAAGCGTATTTCCCCATAATGTACCTGCAAAATCAGGTGGAACTGCCATTGAAAACTATCGACGGAGTAACTTCTTTCGACATTGTTGTTAATGTGCAGGGCGGCGGACCGAAAGGACAAGCCGAGGCTATTAAGATGGCTATCGCCCGCGTATTGTGCGAAGTAAACCCAGAGTATCGCCCATCACTGAAAAAAGATGGCCTGCTTACCCGCGACAGCCGCATGGTAGAACGTAAGAAATTCGGTAAAGCTAAAGCGCGCCGCAGCTTCCAGTTCTCTAAACGTTAACAGCCTCATTGCACACCTAATTTTTTTAACAAACAAGAATTTATTCAAATGGAAGATACTAAAACATTGCATCAACAGCTCCTTGAGGCTGGTGTGCACTTCGGCCACCTGAAGAAAAAATGGAACCCAAAGATGTTGCCTTACATCTTTGCTGAAAAGAACGGCATTCACATCATAGACCTCAACAAAACTATCGACGGTCTTGACGAAGCCGCAGCTGCGCTGAAATCTATCGCTAAAAGCGGTAAGAAAATCATGTTTGTAGCTACAAAAAAACAAGCTAAGGAAATAGTGGCGGAAGCAGCTGCAAGAGCTAACATGCCATTCGTTACCGAACGCTGGTTGGGCGGTATGCTCACTAACTTCAGCACCATTCGTAAGAGTGTAAAGAAGATGTTGAGCATCGAGAAAATGTTGCAAGACGGCACTATGGACAGCGTGACTAAAAAAGAACGCCTGACCCTGACCCGCAGCAAAGAAAAAATGGAAAAAGTTTTGGGCGGTATCTCTCAGATGGGTCGCACTCCAGCGGCTTTGTTTATGGTAGATATCAGTCATGAGCATATTGCGCTTGCAGAAGCAAAACGCCTTGGCATCACTACCTTTGCTATGGTAGATACCAACAGCGACCCTACTAAGGTAGATTATGCTATCCCTGCAAACGACGACGCTACAAAATCTATCGCCATCATCACTACCTACCTCACTGCCGCCATCATGGAAGGTCTGCAGGAGCGTGCACAGGTGAAAGATGACAACGACGACAGCAATGTAGACGATAACACAGACAATCGCGGTCGTGGTCTGGAAATTACTGAAGAAGACGGCGAAGGCGGTCGCGGTGGTCGCGGTCGCGGTCGTGGTCGCGCAGCAGGCGGACCAGGCGCAGGCGCTCCGGGTCGTGGCCCAGGCGGCGGCACAGGACGTCCGGGTGGCGCAGGCGGCAATCGCCCAGGCGGCGGCGGCGGCAGCCGTCCCGGCGGACCAGGCGGCAATCGCCCAGGCGGCGGTGGCAGCCGTCCAGGCGGACCAGCAAAACGCTAATGATTTTTTATGAACTCAGTGCGCATAAATACTTGATAATCAATCTGTCAACATCTTGCGACACAAATTCATACAAAATTAACAATATAACATGTAGCCTATTAAAGCCCCATATTTGGGGCTTTAATAATAAAATACGATTTTTGCAACCTGAATTAAACTCATAAAGGATAAACAAGTACAATGAGCACAGTAACAATATCAGCAGCAGAAGTGAATAAGCTGCGCCAGCAAACAGGAGCAGGCATGATGGATTGCCGCAAAGCCCTCGCAGAAAGCAATGGCGATTTTGAAAGCGCAATAGACTATCTGCGCAAAAAAGGCCAGAAAGTAGC
>CAZLPE010000124.1:7928-10770 GCA_964561325.1 uncultured Flavipsychrobacter sp. | reverse complement strand
CATTGTCTTCTTCGCTAAGCTAAGCAACTTATAGTATAGGTACATTTGCTTAGTACATAGACAACTGGCTCTTTTTTATAAACTCACCGGCATATACACGCGCTTCGGCATCGGAATGCTGATAGTCTTCCAGCGTAGGGTGATCTATAAAATCAACGCTGTCCAGCGTTTTTTCTATCATTTCGCTCATTTCCAAAAAGCCCACTTTGTTTTGCAAAAACGCATGCACCACCATTTCATTAGCGGCATTCAGCACACACGGAGCATTGCCGCCTTTGTACATCGCATCTTTGGCAATGGCCAGATTACGGAAGGTTTTGTAATCGGGCTGCTCAAAAGTCAGTTTAGGAAAATCTTTAAAATCCAGTCGTTTGTAGTCGTTATGTATTCTATCCGGGAAGGCCAGCGCATACTGTATGGGCAGTTTCATATCGGGCAAGCCCATTTGCGCCTTTATAGAGCCGTCGGTAAATTGCACCATCGAGTGGATGATAGACTGGCTGTGTATCACCACATCTATTTGCTCGTTGCGCATACCAAACAGCCATTTAGCCTCTATCACTTCCAGACCTTTGTTCATCAGCGTTGCGCTGTCTATAGATATTTTTGCGCCCATGCTCCAGTTGGGGTGCTGTAGCGCGTGCGATGCTTTTACATTCACCAGATAGTTGGGTTTACGACCCAAAAACGGCCCGCCCGACGCGGTAAGTATCATTTTCTCCACACGGTGTATATCCTCGCCTACAAGGCACTGATATATTGCAGAATGCTCGCTGTCTACAGGTATTATCATGGCGCCTTTTTCGCGGGCGCGCTGCATAACCAGCTCGCCTGCTACCACCAGCGTTTCTTTGTTGGCAAGCGCAATGCGTTTGCCTGCCTCTACCGCCGCCAGTACAGAATGCAGCCCTGCAAAACCAAGAATGGCGCCCAGCACAGTATCCACTGTATCCCACTGCACCACGTCGCAAAGGGCTTTTTGCCCTGCAAACACCTTTATGGGCAGCATCAGCAATCCTTCTTTTACTTCCTTGTATTTAGACTCATCAGTAACCACAACGGCGTTGGGTCTGAATTTTTTCGCCTGCTCTATCAGCAATGTAGCATTGCTGTTGGCGCTCAACACCTCTACCACAAACATATCAGGATGCGCGGCCACTACTTCTAATGCCTGCGTGCCTACCGAGCCTGTCGATCCTAATATTGCGAGTCGTTTCATGTTGTTGGTTTTAGCTTACAAAGCTATTGACTATAAGGGTATTAAAAAAATCCCTTCCTAAATTTAGAATCCTGCCAACCTGCCCTTTTCTTTACCGTCCTTAAAATCGACTATTAGCAAGTACTTAGCGCGCGGCGCCCACTAAAAACAAAAAATTCCGGCATAATGCCAGAATCGCAGTTGTCATCGCAATTATCAAAAAGTATATACTTATCACCCACCGCAGCCGCCACATCCACCTCCGCCGCCACAACCGCCGCCACCACAACTGCTACCGCCGCCGCAACCTCCGTTGCCGCCTCCGCTTCCGCCAGCCATAGCCTCGTTATATTTTTTCGCGATATGGTCGTATAGCATTATCCCCGCCAACGACCCTACCCCAGCTACAATTATATTGGCGCTAAACTCATCTTTAAGATCGGTAACCAAAGCGGTATCGTTCCTCACAAGGCATCCGCAGCAGTTTTCAAAGCTATAGTAGCTTTTAAACCCTATATGTAGCAGAAAGTAGACAATCATCATCATTACCAAATAACCCACCGGTCGTTCATTACTCACGCCCTGTATTGTTCTCAATATGCCTATCAGTAACGTTATAACAGGTAGCAGCAAATTGTTCTTCATCCGGTCAAAGGCTTCTTTTAGCCCTATGTACTTCTGTATTACATCTGCGCCCGTATCCTTTGCCCATTCGCTTAGCTGTTTGTAGTCTATTGTGTCTTTGGGGTACTCCTTCAGTTTCGCCCCCAATCCATTCGCAGCATTGTTTATGTTTTGTGGAAATATCAGGTATTCATCATTACCCAAATACCGCAACACATCTGTTTTTATCAGTTCAGCTACGTAGAGCAAAGTCAATCTGTTATTGCCGCCTACTATATAGGCAAGTTCATACTTGTCGATAGTGGGTAAATACCTGCTTAGCCAATCGTAAAGCAATCGTTGTTTTGCTTTGAAAGAGTGGTAGTTTACCACAAGACTGCAAATAGTAAGTGAAGAATAAAAGAAGAGAAACTGCTTTCCGGCAAGTTGAAACGGACTGATTTTGTAAAACAGTATTCCTAAGAGGTAAAAAGGAATAAGCAGCAGAAAGAAGCGGTATTTGTTGCCTGCCTCAAAAAAATCGGGGAGGTCTTCGGGGAGAGTGGTTGCGCTTTGTGCAGACGATTGCGGGGGTGGCCAAATGTTAGGTGGCGGCTCAACGCCAAATATCTGCTTGTAAAACACCAATGTTTGTTCGTACCATACCTCATGTTTAAGCTTTTCGTCGGCCCCGCCTGCCGATGGATGGTGGTGAATGTCGCGGTGCAGGGTGTCGCTGCAAAAATGCTGCCAGTAGTCTGTAGTGTAGGTCAGGTGCAAGTGCCAGACTTCATCTACTACCTGGGGCGGAGATGCCCCGTGGGGAGAAACGCAGCATAAATAAATGAACTTCTTGTATTCGTCTATTGCGCTTTTTGTGTAGGTGGCGCTCCACCCTTGTTGCGTCATAAGCCGCTTCGAAAACGGTGTTTCAGCATTCGGCTTGTCTGGGTCGTAGTCCATGATACGTTGCCACAGCGGGTCTTTGTTGTAATCCATAGGCTTAATAATTTTATGTAAATTTACTATCAAGCCACATCA
>CAZLPE010000124.1:0-7828 GCA_964561325.1 uncultured Flavipsychrobacter sp. | reverse complement strand
TCTTTTTCGACAACTCGGTAGATGGCGCTGAAGGACGAATGTTTGCCCATTTCAAAATTGTAAATGGCGAAAAACACTGGGACAGTGTCAACAGAAACGACATCCCCAACTGGTTTAAAAAGTATTATGCAGCTAAAGTAAAATAGCAGCTATTACAGCCCTACAGTTATCGCGCCTATTAATAAACATTTAACCCCCAACACACTAAATTAAATTCGACTGAAAACAGAATTAAAGGTAATTTTGTGTGCTTTTCCGAAAGCCAGGTTCATTTAAGAGTATTGACATTCAGGCCTCTTATTCATTTTTAAATCATACAAATATGACAGGCGATGCTGGTTCAGGATATAAGGGAGAAGATTCTGGAGGGCGACCTCAGCGAACTGTTGCTGCACAGTAAGGATGAAGACTATCCTGCCGAAGTTTCTAAGCTATTAGAATCGCTGCCGGTAGAGTATGCTATCAATACCTTTCTTGCGCTGCCCGAATCTGTACAAATCAGCATTTTCTCGTACTTCGACCATGTACTGCAAAAAGCGGTGATGGAAGAGTTGCCGCGGCCTCAGATATCTGTCATCCTCAACAATCTGGAATCGAACGACCGTATTGCGTTTTTTGATACGCTGGATGGCGTAGAGGTAACCGAATACCTGAACCTGCTCAACGATAAAAACCGTCTGGCTACTTACGACCTGTTGGGCTATCCCGAAAAAAGCGTCGCCCGCCTTATCAATACCAACTTCACCACCGTACAAAAAGAATGGACGCTGGGACAGGCCGTAGAGCACCTGCGCAGGTTTTATACAGATACGCCTGCCGCCAATGTGATATTTGTAGTAGATAATCAGGGCAAACTGGTGGACGATATCCCCATTCGCCGGCTGGTGCTCAACGAGCACTCGCGCACTATCGAAGACATAATGGACGGCTTTTATGTAAAACTAGATATACAGGATAGCATAGACGACGCCATCCAGAAATTTAAAGAGTACGACCGCGTGGCCATACCCGTTACCAACAGCAATAATGTGGTAATGGGCGTAGTAACCATTGACGACGTAATAGATGAGGCCGAAGAAAAAGACACCAAGGACATGCAACAGTTCGGCGGTCTGGAATCGCTGGATTTGCCCTATGTAAAAACAGGCTTCTTCACGCTTATCCAGAAGCGCGCGGGCTGGCTGATCGTGCTCTTTTTCAGCGAACTGCTTACGGCAACGGCTATGCAACACTTTCAGATGGAACTGGAAAAAGCCGTGGTGCTAACCATGTTCCTACCGCTCATCATGTCGAGCGGAGGCAATAGCGGTTCGCAGGCGGCCACGCTTATCATTCGCGCTATGGCGCTCAAAGAGCTGTCGCCCCGCGACTGGTGGTATGTTATGCGTCGCGAAATTTTCTCCGGGCTAACCCTCGGCATCATCCTCGGCATCATTGGTTTTATCCGTATAGCTATCTGGCAAAAGGTAGGTTGGTACAACTATGGCGTAGATTACAACTGGCAATTAGTAGGATTAACTGTTTCGGTATCGCTGGTGGGCATTGTGCTCTGGGGCACGCTTAGCGGTTCTATGATACCTATTGCGCTCAAACGCCTCAAGCTCGACCCCGCCACATCGTCGGCGCCATTTGTGGCTACGCTGGTAGACGTTACCGGACTTATCATCTACTTTATAGTAGCCGCTATGATTTTAAAATTATAACGAAGCGCCATAAATAGATATTAGCAGTATATTTATGCCTGCAATTGTTTTCACCAATGTTGCTTACTCAATTCCCGGACATAAATCAGGTGCGCCGCCTCAGAAATGAGTCGACAAAACCTAATGAACAATGGAATAATGTAGCGCTCAATTTTGAATGCAAATACACAAGCAGAACGGGTGTAGAAAGTCCCTACTCCTTGTTTTTAAACGTACGCGGTCATAGTCACTGTAGCATAAACGGTTCGCCTTACCGTATCGAAGATGATGCTTTCTTACTTACCCGGCCCGGCGACATATACGATCTTACAGTAGACAACGCGAGAGGAACCGAGATCTGCAACATTCATATCAATCGCAACTTTTTCCATACCGTGGCTGCATCATTTATGGCGCCCACACAAGCCCTGCTCAGCGATCCCCTTTTAGAGGTCGATGCTATGCCGCTGCTCAATGCGCGCCTCCACCCCAAAAGCGCTTGTTTCAATGCCATAACTTCACGCCTGCGGTCGGGCGAACCCGGCGACCATATTGCTTTTGAACAATCGCTTATACTGCTCATAGAGTGGCTGCTGCACAACAATGAAAAAACCAAACAACAAATTGCAGCGCTGCCGCCGGTAAAAGCAGCCGTGAAAGCAGATGTGCATCGCCGGCTGGCTATGGCGTGCGACTACATGCGGAGCTCGTACTATCTGCCTGTAGACCTCGATACGCTTTGCGCAATTACCTGTATATCAAAGTTTCATTTTCTGCGGCTTTTCCGCGCATGCTACGGGCTAACTCCGTACCAGTATCTAACGAGTATCCGATTGGAAAAGGGCGCTTCATTACTTAAAAACACTATACTACCTATACAAGACATTTCAGATAGCCTTGGTTTCGAATTACCCAACTCGTTCATTAAAGCCTTTCACAAATTCTATGGTTGTTCGCCAGGTCAGTTCCGAAAGCGATAAATAGCAATTCTGGATAATTCCGCGCAACCATTGACTGCTAATTTTGCCTAAAAAACATAACGCATGATAGCCGCCGGATTTATATTACTCACCATCTTAATGGCATGCTTAGTATATGCCGTTTTTACATCCCAGATCGTTGTCGCCAACCTGGACACTCACAGCCATAAAAAATTTAGAGCCGCCATTATTTGCACACTTGTATGCTGGCTGGCGTATATTACTACGGCTTCTCTTGCCGGTTTTTTTCAGTCGGGAGCGTTACCTCCCCGCATACCCCTTGGCCTTGTAGCGCCGGCATTTGCATTTACTATCTGGTTTTTTGCAAGTCGGCGATTCCACAACATAATTACCGCTATACCTGCAAGCTGGTTGGTGTATGCGCAAGTATTCAGGGTAATGGTCGAATTACTCCTGTTTTCGTTATACAAACAAGGTATTTTACCGGTATCTACAACTTTCGAAGGGTATAACTACGAAATTATCATTGGGCTATCAGCGCCCATAATGGGCTACTTAGCCGTAACAAAGCAAATTTTACCAAAATGGACGCTCGTATTATGGAACATTGCGGGTCTGTGTACGCTGGCTACTATTGTATTTATTTTCATATCGCACGCTTACCGCCCATCCATGTGGACCGACGGAACACTATCTATAAACGATTTTGGCGCATTCCCCTACACACTGCTACCGGGTTTTCTGATGCCGCTGGCTGTTTTTATGCATATATTCTCAATTGTTAAAACCAAAAGATACACATCCTGAGCCCCTCAATATTGTTACCTTAGCGCCTCACTTCAGCCGTTCATAGCAATAACATAACAGCGCGGCAACACTGTTCTGATACTATTGCCTGAATTTTGTCTGAGTCAACGCTTGCATCATGCTACACAAAACAAAAATAATAGCTACCGTAGGCCCCGCCTGCAATACTTACGAAAAACTGCTGGCTCTTGTACAGGAAGGCGTCAATGTGTTCCGTCTCAACTTTTCGCATGGCGCCCACGAGCAGCACCAGTCGGTAATAGAGCACATTAAAGCCATAAACGATACTTTCCCATTCAATATAGCCATACTTGCCGATCTGCAAGGACCCAAACTACGGGTTGGAGAAATAGCTGATAATGCGCTGGAGCTGAAAGAGGGCGACTCTTTTTACTTCACCAACGAAAAATGCCTCGGCACGCTCGCCAACATTTATATATCCTATCCGTCCTTTCACAAAGATGTGCGTATAGGCGAAAAAATATTGCTCGACGACGGAAAAATTGAAGTGCTTGTTACCGAAATCGGCAGCGACAATCGCGTAAAAGTTACGGTGCTAACGCCGGGCGTATTGTCGTCTAAAAAAGGAGTGAACCTGCCCGACACCAAAATATCGCTGCCTTCTCTGTCTGAAAAAGACCTTAACGACATAGACTTTATTGTAAAGCAGGATTGTATAGATTGGATAGCGCTTTCTTTTGTGCGCCGTCCCGAAGACGTAACGCAATTGCGCGAAATACTGAAAAGCAAGAAAAGCGAAGCCAAAATAATATCTAAAATAGAAAAGCCGGAAGCGCTGGAACACCTCCGCGAGATCATTCTCGCATCTGATGCAGTGATGGTAGCCCGCGGCGACCTAGGCGTAGAGTTGCCGCTGGAGCAAATACCTATGATTCAGAAAACCATAGTGCGTAAATGTATTCACCGCGCTAAACCGGTTATTATTGCCACCCAAATGATGGAAAGCATGATAGACCGCACACGCCCCAACCGTAGCGAAATAACCGATGTGGCCAACGCTGTGCTGGAAGGCGCCGACGCTGTAATGCTTAGCGGCGAAACCGCTATGGGGCAGCATCCCGCGCTTGTTATCCGCACTATGGTAAGCATCATCAAAGAGGTAGAAAAAGAAGAAACAGTATACAATCGCAACCTTACGCCGCAACCCCATTCGCCATCTTTCCTCAGCGATGCGCTATGCTATAATGCCTGCGAAATAGCGCAGGATATTAAAGCAAATGCACTTATCGGCGTTACGGCATCGGGCTATACAGGTTTTATGCTGTCGAGCTACCGCCCGCTGTCTCCATTGTACGTTTTTACAAAAACGCAAACGCTTGTCAATCAGTTAAGCCTTAGTTGGGGCGTACAGGCATTCTTTTACGATAAAGAGGAAACAATAGACGGAGTGATAGCAGACCACATTAGTTTTCTGAAAAACAAAGGATTGCTGAAAGCGGGCGATGTGGCAGTAAACACAGGTAGTATGCCCGTACAGGAACACCTGGCTACCAATATGTTAAAAATTACGAGGGTTGTGTAATAAAAAAATAAAAACTATAATTACCTTTGCGTAGCAGTCTTTAACAAAGCTGCTACGCAGAACACAAAACTACTCCTGCATCCCTCAAAACGGAATTCAAGGGTGGGTATGGTTCTTATTCTTTTATTAAATTAATTCTACAAGATTTTACTTTTCAAAATTACCTTTCTATATTTGTTCCAAATCGTCAGCTATGAAAAAAGTCGCATTGTCACTATGTTTTTTAAACATAATATGCAACACTAAAACCTTTGCGCAAATTGATCACGGCGCTTTTGCCCATTACGAAGTGGGAGCCACTTATAATTTCGTTCCACGCCTTCAAGACAACCTCGAATCGAGCAATCTGGTAGGTAGCGGCGTTAAAATGAACGGCATTGGTATCAGCCATGGCGGCGGCATTTATTTCCTCACCCATTCGGGTGTTGTTATAGGCGCAAGCGGCTATCGCTATGGTCTGGAATCATCGGGAGCAAATGGCACTACATCTTTCAAACTTGGCGGCGGCGTTATCAATATTGGTTATAGCACGCACAGATCTAAAAAAATGCTCAACTACCCCTTCATTGGCGTAGGCGCTTTCGGAGCTAAATTTGCAGTTACCAATACTACTGCCAACCAAAGCATTATTATAGACAATTACCCAATCGATCCTAAAAAACACGCTACTTATTCTACCGGCGGTTTTGCTTTCGAAGGCGGCTACTCTATGAAACTATATGCTTTCAACACAGACATGCACAAAAAACGCAAACCAAGAAAAGAAAAAACTTATCTGGTAGGCGACAACAATGTAGTTTTTGATAAAGGCAACCGAATCAAAAAGCCAAGAAATGTAATAGGCACTGTACTGGGTATAGATGCAGGCGTTTCTTACAATGTAGCGCTCGAACCTTGGCGTAATATCAACTATCGCGACAAAGTGTATAGCATGAAGAACCCTTACATCGTTTATCCTTTTGCTCGCCTCACTTTAGGCATAGGCATTTTCCAACACACAAAACGTCCATAATCCTGTTTTAGCAATATTCTTTAAAGAGGCGATTCTTTCGCCTCTTTTTTTTTGCCGGAGTTGCTGCTTCTAAAAATTATTTTCCCCAACACCCAAGACATAAGTATATATTTACGTCTTACCTAATAAGCGCTGTGCGATGGAAAATGTGTGTACAACAAGCGCGTTTTTTGTACATCTACCAACTCGAAAAACCTTAATTATGCACTTGCTAAAAACCACCTTCGCTATCGCAGCGCTTTGTTGCCTGTCGTCATTAGCTGCTACTGCGCAAATCATTACAACCATTGCGGGCGACAAGAATGGCGACCCCAACGCCAACGGTATAGAAGCTACGGAAGCTAAGCTTAATAACCCATGGGGCATTGCCGTTGATAATTCGGGAAACGTATATTTTACAGAGCCATCAAAACACCGCGTTCGAAAAATAGATGCCGATGGCGCTATCTACACAATTGCGGGAAACGGAGCAAAAGGTTACTCAGGCGACAGATCGCCTGCTACCAACGCCCAACTCAACACCCCCTATGGAGTAGCCGTAGACAAAGTTGGCAATGTATACATTGCAGATTATGGCAACAACCGAATCAGAAAAGTGTCGCCTGAGGGTATAATATCTACTTACAAAAACTTCGCAAATAAGCCCTTGGATCTGGCAATAGATACTGCAGGCAATCTGCTGGTAGCAGAAGACGGCGCCATGACCGTTAGTAAAACCACCGCCGCCGGTGTATCTAATGTGGTTATAAGCGGATTCGACAATACACTGAGCGGGGGATATTGCGGCGTTACCTCCGACCTATGGATGCCTGAAAACGGCAGGCTAAACGGACTGACGTTTGACAATAACGGGAATGTGCTCATAGTCGATCACTGGGACAATCTGATAAGAAAAGTTACCCCTACCGGTATCTTGTCTACAATATGCGGCGCTCACCCTAACTACGCATCCAGTGGCGATGGCGGCCCTGCGGGACTCGCAACGCTCAACTCGCCGCGACGCATAGCTTCAGACAAAGAAGGCAATATCTACATATCAGACGGAACCGTACGTAAAATAAACCGGGCTGGCATTATCTCCACCGTGGCAGGCGGCGGCACAGGCCATCCGACCGATAACAACATTATGGCTACCGATGCCAGCCTCTACGCTATAGGTATTGCCACCGACGATGCCGGTAATCTGTATCTCGCCGATACCTATTACGGAACTATACGTAAAGTAAGACCCGGAAATGTAGGCGTAACTAATGTAACGCCAAATTGCGGCATACATCTGTACCCTAACCCCAATAACGGCTTGTTTGTTTTTACAGCCAGCTATGCCGAACCCATTTCGGGCGTTACGCATATAGCCATTGCTAATGCCGCCGGCGCTGTGGTATACACAGCCGATGCCGAAACAAAAAATACAACAGTTACCAAATCCATAGACATCACCAACCTACCATCCGGCGTCTACTTTCTGAAGGCTATGGCCGGCTCGCAAGTTGTGAATACCGTATTCGAAATACAATAATACCCACCATTTTGGTAAAGCGCCAATATTGTCTGTATACCAACAGATAGTATTGGCGCTTTGCATTATAGCAAATGCTACAATAAATCAGCATTTTGAAAATAATATTATACCATGCAAGCACAATTCAACTCATTGCATTTTTCTGGCATAATAATTGATTGTTAAATGATTTTAACAGCAAATGGCCATAAATAAATCTTCACCAGCGACAAACGAATTGCATTATTTCATTGTCTTTACCTAACAAGAAACCAAAACCTTTTCCAAACCACACAATTCCTAAATTTTATGAAAAAACATTACTTACTGTGCCTTGGCGCT
>CAZLPE010000123.1:0-10971 GCA_964561325.1 uncultured Flavipsychrobacter sp. | reverse complement strand
CGCTAAGAACATCGGGCTTACAAAATTCACCAGCCTACCAAGAGAAGCCCAAAAATTTCGTTGAAATGCTTGTCGCGAGTGACAAGAATCAAATTGTGTTGCATGGCAAGCGCTGCTATCCAAATGTCGTTCTCTGGTATTGGCCTGCCCTTCTGTCTTAAAGCCGACTTTATTGACCCGTAAAAAGAAGTTGTTTGTTCATTTATTGACAAAACGTTGTAGTTATCTGCGATGTCCTGTATATCGGCAATGTTTTTGGCAGCATGTGTTGAGCATAAAGCTCCATAATATAACTCACCAATAGTAATAACCGGAATCGAGACTACAGCAGCATTATCTATGTTTGCCACCACACCTGGCTCACCTTTAAGCCATGCGGAAATAATATTTGTATCCAGCAAAAAACTACTTCCAGTCATCTTCATTTATTTGACCGCATCCATCTTCAATAGCTTTTTCGATTTGTGTTGCGTCAATTTTGCTCCACCTTCCTGCAAATTTTTTTGCAGACATACGTGGTTGCGATGGCGTAAGCATTTGATCCAGAACCTTTTTGAGCTCGGCAAGCGATGCCGCATCATTTATTTTTAGCAGGTCTTCAATAAGGTGAAGTTTCACAGTTTCTGTGTACATAGGTTGATAATATGGATTATATCAAAGTTACTACCAAAACGAATGTTTAGCATCAAAAAACTATCCGCTATATAAACTTATTATCCTTGGCCGCTTTTATGGCGTCGGCTTTGCTGTGCACGTTTAGCTTATTGTATATGTTTTTTATGTGCGATTTTACGGTTTCCAGATCTATATACAGCTCCTCGGCTATACGCTTGCGGCTTTTGCCGGTGGCTATTTGCTCCAATATTTCTGTTTCGCGGCGGGTAAGCGGCGACGACTCGTTACGCTTGAACGATGATATTACCAGCCGGGCTATGTTGGCGCTCATGGGGCCGCCGCCTTCCATCACTTCGTGTATAGCCGACACTATTTTTTCCGGCGGCGTATTCTTGGTCAGATAGCCTTCGGCGCCATTGCCCAGCGCCCGGAATATCAGCAATTCCTGCTCGTATACCGTAAGTATCAGTATGTGTGTGTTGGGCAGCAGGCGTTTCAGCTTGGGTAGCGCTTCTATACCAGATATGCCGGGCAGCTCCACGTCCAGCAGCAATACGTCCGGGTCGTCGGCGGCTATTTTTTTAAAAGCGTCCTCGCACGATGCGTAAACGCTGGCTATTTTATATCCCGGCGTGTTGCCTATCAAAAAGGCGTAGCCCTCGCGTATGGTTTCGTCGTCTTCTATGATGGTTACACGTATGTCCAGATCGCGTTTCATAGTATGTGGTATTTATGCAAAGGTCTTTAATACAGTTGGCTCGGTTATCACCTGTTTAGCGGTATTTTAAAGGTAAGGGTTATGATAGCGCCCTTGCCCGGCCGCGAGTCTACATACAGGCGCCCCGCGAGCCGGCCGGCGCGCACGTTCATATTGTTCAGTCCGTTGCCCTTTTTTATAGTTTGCAGGTCAAAGCCCTGTCCGTCGTCTTTGAGCGTCAGTTGCAGTACATTTTTGTTTTTAAGCGTCACATCCAGCGTCACATTGCGCGCTTTAGAGTACTTCAGGCAGTTGTTGAGCGCTTCCTTAAAAATCATGATCAGGTTGCGGCTCATATCCATGGGCAATCTGAACTTACGCCATTTTTCGTCGGCGCCGGTAAAGGTGAAATTCACTTCGGTATCCTGAAACAGCTCGCCGGCAAAATCGCGAATACGATGCAGTATTTCATACAGATTGTCGTTTGATGGTTTTAGCGACCACAGTATGTCGCGGGTGCCGCTGTATAGCTGGCCGGTATTATCTTCTATCTGCGCCAGTATGCGCTCTGCTTCGGGCGTGAGCGGTATTTTGTTTTTCAGCACATTGGTCAGCACATTTATGCGCGTCAGTTTGTTGCCTATTTCGTCATGAAAATCTTCGGCGGTGCGCAGCCTTATCTTGCTTTGCTCCTCTGCGCGCAGCTTGGCCAGTAGCTTCAGCCTGCGCTGCTTGCGGCTGTTTACCATATATTGCAGCCCTATGCCCATACCTATACAAGCCGCTAATACCGCCAGACGAAACCAGTTGGTTTTCTGAAACGGCGTTATTATCTCAAACTCATATTTCAGTTCAGGGTTTATGCCGTCTTCGGCGCCCCTGCACTGCACATGAAAGACATAGTTGCCGGGCGGCAGCGCCGAGTAAGACACTGAATTGGTAGCCGACCAGTCGCTCCACGGCACATCAAGGCCCTCTATGCGGTAGCGGTATAGCAATTGTTGCGCGCCGCTGAGCGATATAGCCTGAAAAGTAAACGAAAGGCTGTTTTTGCGGTAGGGCAGTCGCAGCCGGTAGGGTATGCCATACCAGTTGTCAAGGCTATCGTACCACGAGCGCTCCAGCCCGTTTTCGCCCGTAACTTTCACCGACACCAACGCTATACTATGCGGCGCCGACGATACCACAGCCATATGCGGCTGGTAGTGTATAGCCCCATTGGTGGTGCCAAACCAGATACTACCGTCGGCTTGTTTCAGCACAGAGTTCATATTGCTCTCCATGCCCGATATGCCCTGAGCCTTGCCGTAAAAGGTTACCTGCGGCGGCTTGCCATTGGTGATTTTTATTTTATGTATGCCAAAACCGGTGCCCACCCATATGTTGCTATCTATATCGTCGGTTATGTTGTAAATAAAATCCGAACGCAGTCCGGCGGCTTTATTAATCACCAATGCCTTGTGGGTATCCATATTGTAGCGCAGGGCGCCATTGTCGCTGCTGCCCAGCCACAGCTCGCGGCCGCGCTTGTACATACATTGCACCACGCTGCTATCTACCATGGTGCGGGTTATAAAGTCGGTTACCAGCCCGCCGCTGTACAATTTCAGTCCGTTTTTTTCGCCGGTGGCCATCAGCACGCTGTCGGCGCCAATCGTCAGAAACGACTGCACCGTCGCCCCTTTTACCTCTACAGCTTTAAAGGCTTCCTGATCTACCACTACGGCGCCATTAGAAAAACCTATCCACAGCCGGTGACCGGTGTCTTCGTAAATGCTGGTAATGGTGTTCGATGGGAAGTTACGGTCGGGGGCTTCGTACTGCCTGAAAATTTCGTTTTGGTAAGACCACAGTCCGCGGTCGCGAGTGCCTATCCACAGCTTAGATTTGCTGGTGTAGCACAGTGAGGTGATGGTGGGCGTGGGCTTAGACGGAAACGCCAGCGGTCTTACCTTGCCATCCTTGTATATATACAGGCCGGCGTCGTAGGTGCCTAAAAACAGCGAGTCGCGATTGTTGGTAGCAATAGCCATTACCTGGGCGCTGGGCAGCCCCATAGATTCGTCGAGCGCCGTAAACTGCGTACCCGAATACCTGTATATGCCTTGTCCGTCGCTGGCCAGCCACACATTGCCCTCGGCGTCGGTCATTATATCCAGAAAGCCATTGTCGCTCAGCCCATTATGTTTGTTGTAGCGCTGTGTGGCGCTACCCGAAATACGAATTGCGCCGCTTGCCGTACCCAACCAGATAGCGCCGGTATTATCTTGAGTTATGGCCATAAGCGATGGCTTGGCCAGCGAATCGGCGCTTATGGCAAATGGCATAAAAAGACCGTTATCCAGCCGGAAAAGTCCGAAATTAGTTGTAGCCCATACCTGCCGCGTTTTATCTCTGAATATGCGAAATATGTTGGGCCTCAGTACCTCGCCGCCATATACAAAGCCTATGGTATCCCACCGGCCATGCTCCAGATGGTAGATAAACACATCTTTAGCCACCCACAATCCGCCATGTTCGGCAAGCATAGCCGATACGGTATCGGGTGTGCCGGGAGTGGCAAAACGGGTCAGTTTGCCCGATGTGTAGTAGTATAAGTCGCCCTGCACGCGCCACCAGGTGGTGTCGCCCACTATTTGCAGCTGTTGCGGGGCGCTCACGCCGCTACGCTCGGTGAGCGGCCTTTTGCTCAGGTAGGTAAAATTTTTGCCATTGAAACGCGACAGCCCGGCCTGGCCCGATAGCCATATATTACCGGCGGCATCTACAGCCACAGCGCGCACTTCGTTGCCGGGCAATCCGTTTTTTACGGTATAGTTGGTAAAATTACGGCCATCGTAGCGCGACAAGCCGCCCAGAGTGCCTATCCATAGGTTGCCGGCCTTGTCTTGCGCCAGCGAGGTAGCCTGGCTTTGCATCAGCCCGTCTTCTACGCTCAGGTTATGAAACGGGTAACGCTGCGCCCACGCGCATACCGACCACAGCACGCCGACAAGCAGCAAGGCAAGCCCTCTGCCAGTAAAAACAATTGTTTTCAGGTTTATGCCACGGTTCATATTTCAGTGTGAAATTAAACCTTAAAGCGATTAGTATAATAGGCTGGCGAGATTTTTTTGGAGCGGCTACTTTGCTATTTTTGGCATGCAAAGAGCGCCTACAGCTTACTGTTTTTCTTACATTAGCAACTCCCGAAAAACACCTTCCCACTTGTCTTGTGTTAGCAAAATGCAAATCACCCGCGGCGGGTGAAGGGCGGGCGTCATGGCGCGGGTACTTTTGCCCTATCAACTATACAACTATGAAATCACTATTGCACCTGTTGCTTACCGCCCTGTTATTTGCAGCCCCTATAATGGCTGAAGCCCGCCCTGGTAGCCTGTTTGGCCGTGTTGTAGACGAAGCCGGGAAACCGGTGGTGTTTGCCAGCGCGCTGCTGCTCAGAGAGGGCGATAGCTCGCTGACCCTAACCGAACTAACCGATGAAAAGGGGGAGTATCGCCTCACCCCTCCCGCCGATGGCCGCTACCGCGTAAAAGTGGTAATGGCAGGCTACGCCGCCTACACTTCGCCCGTAGTGGCCGTCGCCGGACAAATGGCTCAGCCAGATATTGTGCTGCAGCCCAATACTGCCCAACTGCAAGAAGTGGCGGTACGCGCCCAAAAACAGTTTGTAGAGGTGCATGCCGACAAACTGGTGGTGAATGTAGAAAACAGCATTGTGAATGCCGGAGGATCGGCGCTCGATGTGTTGTCGCATTCGCCGGGGGTAACCATAGACAATAACGACAATATAAGCCTGAAGGGCAAGCAGGGCGTAAATGTGATGATCAATGGCAAAATTCAGCCCATGAGCGCCGCCGACCTGGCCAATATGCTGAAAAGCATGCCCGCTAACGCTGTAGAAACCATAGAGCTTATCTCTAACCCTTCTGCAAAATACGATGCCGAGGGCGCAGGCGGCATCATTAACCTGAAACTGAAAAAAAATAAAAAAGCCGGACTCAACGGCAGCATAAACGCCGCCTATGCTCAGGGTGTGTATGGCAAAACCAATGGCGGTTTCAACCTCAATTACCGCAACAACAAATGGAATATATACACCAGCTACAACCACTCTTACCGCGAAGGCTTTAATCACCTGACCTTGCAGCGCGACTTCTTTACCAATGGCGTTTTCTCGTCGGCATACAGGCAAGACAATAACTATCTGTATTTCGTAACCTCTGATATGGGCAATGTGGGCGCAGACTATGCGCTATCGGGCAAAACTACCGTGGGTATAGTAGCCAGCGCCGACGCTACGCTTTTCAAACGCACTGCCCTCAATAGGTCCGACGTATTAGACTCGGCCACACGCCTGCCCGCTTCGCGCTTTACCACAACCAGCCAGTCGCCATCGTTGTGGAGCAATTACGCGCTTAACCTCAATTTACGGCACAATTTCGATAGCGCCGGCCGGATGCTGACCGTAGACGCCGACTATGCCGCATATCCGTCGGGAGGGCCGCAAGATTTTAAAGCCGAATTTTACGATGCCGCAGGCGCCCCGTCTGGCAGACTGCCGGAGGTATTGCATGGCGATCAGGCCGGACTAACCGATATAAAATCTGTAAAGGCCGACTATACCCACCCCATGGGCAAAACCGCCAAACTGGAAGCAGGACTGAAAATGAGCTATGTAACCGCCGACAACGACCTGAAATTTTACAATGTGGTTGCCGGCCGCTACCTGCCCGACCCCGGCAAGACCTACCACTTTGTGTATACCGAACAGATAAACGCCGCCTATATGAACTATAGCCGCGAGTGGGACAAATGGAGCGCGCAAATAGGCCTGCGCGTAGAGCAAACCATAGTGCATGGCAACGATAAAACAGCCGACTCAACATTTGACCGCAACTATATGCAACCCTTCCCCAGCTTTTCAGTGCAACGCCGCTTAAACGCCAACAACGACTTGGGCATAACCCTTAGCCGCCGTATAGAGCGCCCCAACTACGAGCAAATGAACCCTTCTAAATTTTATCTGGACCCTACTTTCTACAAAGCAGGCTATCCGTTCCTCAATCCGGCGCTTTCTTATTCGGCCGAACTATCGCATACCTACAAACAACGCCTGATAACTACTATAAACTATACCAAAACCTCTGCGCCGCTCACTGAGGTACTGCAACCCAGCCTCACCGAAAGTAAGGTAACGATACAAACTACCAAAAACCTGACCACCATGGATTATATAGGCATTAGCGGCGCCTACCAGTTCAGCTTTTACAAATGGTGGAACAACACTACCAACCTAAATATATACTACGGACACTATACCGGCGATATTGCGGGTGCAAATCTTAATTCGGGTCGCGTGACTTACGACCTGAATATGACCAACAGTTTTGTGCTGCCCCGCAACTGGAGCGCCGAGCTGGGCGGCAACTATCAGGCGCCGCAGGTATACGGCTACATGAACCTCCGGCCCAACTGGATGCTGAACATAGGGGTGCAGAAAAACCTGTTCGACAAACGGGCTACGCTAAAACTGAGCATTACCGACCTGTTTTGGAAAGGATACCCAAGCGCAACATCGTACTACAACAACTACACCGAAACATTTGTGTCTAAGCGCGACACCCGCCAGGTGAGCCTGTCGGCTACATGGCGTTTTGGGCAGCGTGCGGGAGCGGGCCAGAAACACAGCGGCGGCGCCGACGAAGAACGCCGCAGAGCCGGACAAAGCAACTAATGCCGCCCACCGACTGGAAAAGCAAAATGGCTTGCAGCGCTACTACTGCAAGCCATTTATGTTGTTGGTATCTTTTAGACCCTTAAAACTCTATGATAAAACCTATTGTGGGCAACACACGTGCGCTCGAGTTGTCGAGCAACAGCGGAATAGCGTTGCTTCCATCGGCTTTCAGGGCTTTGCCGTCGGTGGTTTCAAACGCTTTGTTATCTGCAGTACGCTTAAAGGTAAATGTGGGCGCTGCAGGTTGTGTGGCTGCATAGGCATTGCTCAGATCCAGGTACACATCCAGCGTCCATTTCTTGTAGTTCCATTTTTTGTCCAGACGAATGTCCATTGCATTGAAATTGCCCAAGCGCAGCGTGTTATACCTGGTATAGTCTATCAGGCCCGTGCCCAGCACATTGTAGTTGGCCTGCGACGCCGCCATGTCGAACGGCGTATAGGGTGCGCCGCCCTGATAACGGAATTTTACGCCCAACTCTATATTACGTTTAAACTTGTATCCGCCTATGAACGACAGCAAGTTGCCATTGTCCCACGAGGCAGGCAGGTAGTTGCCCTTTATGTCGGTAAACTCGCTTTTGTAGTAGGTGTACGAAAGTATAACAAAGAAATTTTTGGTGAGTTTTTGCTGAAACTGAAATTCTGCGCCATAGGCTCTACCCTTGCCGGTAGACGATACGGCCTCATTGCCCAACACATTAAAATCGCCGCCCTTGTTGGCCAGCGACACACCGTCGCGCAGCGATACCGGATAGTTGTCGTATTGCTTGTAAAAACCTTCCAGCGTAAACCTCGCTCCCTGCCACTTAGGCAAGTATTCAAAACCTGCTACGTAGTGGTCGGCGCGCACATACTTGCTGCTTTTATTCAGGTAGTTGCCCGCAGTGTCGGTAAAGCCCAGCAATGTGTACGTGGGTATCTTAAAGTAGCGGCCAAAAGAAGCGTTGAACTTAAATGCCTGCGTGATACTCCACGATGCCGACAGGCGGGGCGACAGTTGGTTGGCTATATTGTTGCCATCGGTCATAAAGGTATTGCCGTCTGTGCGCACGCCCAGCGACAGCGCCAGCTTACGATCGAAGAAGTTGCCGGTAACCTGACCAAAGAAACCATACTTCAAAAAGTTGATTGCCGTAGAGCTCTGCACATTTATTGCAGGGCTTACCACAGCGCCGGTACTGTCTGTAGCGGCAGCGCGTATCTGCGCAAAAAACTCATTTTTATACTGGTCATATTGCGCCATAGCGCCTACGCTATAGCTCCACCAGTCTTTAAAGTGGTTGTATTCGTAGCGCAGTTTATTTTCGGCCTCTATCGATTTTATTTTCAGTGTACGCTCTGCCTCCACCGGATTTTGGTTGTCCAGGTATTTATCCAGTTGGTTGTTCAGCATATTGCGGCTGAAGGTCAGGTTCCAGAAACCCTTATCCACGGTTTTGCGCAGCGCATAGCCATTGGTATAGCTCCACTGATTGATGAGCGGATTAGAATGTAGTATGTATACATTTTCGGGAGTGAGGTTTTTAGGGGTTATAAACGAGAATTGGTCTATAGCGCCTATGCCCAATGTGTAGAAAGTAAGTTTCTTATTGATCTTGTAGTTGATCTTGTACTGAAAATCCCAGTAGGATGGCTGTATAGGTATTTGCAGCGCCTGAAACAGGAATTGGAGGTACGATTTTCTTGCCGATGCCTGAAAAGTAACTTTATTGTTGATTGGGCCGTCGGCCGAATAGGCCAATTCGGTGGCGCTCAGCCTAAAGTTGCTCTGCACCTTCTTGGGGTTGGCCTCGCGCTGTTTTAGCTGCAGCACGCCCGACAGCGGATTGTCGTACTTGGCGGGAAACGCGCTGGTGTAGAGGTTTACATCTTCTATAAACGATATGTTGATGATACCCGTTGGGCCGCCTGCCGACCCCTGCGTAGCAAAGTGATTGATGACGGGCACTTCTATGCCATCCAGATAGTACACGTTTTCGTTTGGCGCGCCGCCGCGTATGATGATGTCGTTGCGATAGCCGCCCACCGAACCCGATGTGCCGCCTACGCCTGGAAACGCCTGTATTACCCTCGACACATCAAAGTTGCCGCCGGGATTGCTCTTTATCTCTTGCGCCGATAGCGACTGTATAGATAGCGGCGTTTCGGCGCTGTGGGCAAACGGATTGCGACGCACCACAATTTCCTTTAATTCATTGGTTTTGCCGCCTTCCATATCTACCGTTATCACCTGCGCATTGCCGGTAGACACTACAATGTTGTAAATTATTGCTGTTTCGTAGCCTATACTTTGCGCCTTCAGGTTGTACGATTTTGCCGGAATGTCGGTTATCTCAAACCTACCGTCTGTGTCCGACACCGCGCCCAGCGTAGTGCCTTCCAGTATTATGGCGGCGCCTATCACCGGTAGTTCGGTTTTTTTATCGCGCACCTTGCCGCTTATCTTACCCGTTTGCGCCATGGCTACCGAGCCCATGAGCAAAATCACCAACAAAATAAAGCTCCTTTTCATATCCAGTCTTTTTCCGGCTGCAAAAGTATAAATTGAGATTGCGTTATTTCATTGATTCGCTTTATTAACATATAGCCGCTATTCTGGCAGCCCCTCAGGAAAACGTATATCGGCATACCTTTTTACCACGGCTACAATAAATCGCTTCAGATAGGTCTCGCTCAAAAACACATTCGACCAATTGTGAAAGCGCCTGCACTGCACACCCAGGTAAAAATAATACAAACTAACGCCCAACATCGGCAGCAGCCGCCTTTCCTCGTCGGTAAGCGGCGTTACCAACTCATACCCATCCATAAACGATTGTAGTTTGGCTGCACATTCGGTTTCTACCCGCTCTACATTGTATAGCTGCAGTACATAATAGGCTACATCCATACATAGCCAGCCATTGCCGCAAAAGTCGAAATCGAATATTGTCGGTTGGCCGGCCTCGTCTATATTCATATTATCAAACCACATATCGAGATGCACGGCTCCTGTGCGCAACTGCGCGGTATCGGCTTTTGCCCATTCGTTCAGCAGCGCGCGGCAGGTGGTTTGCAGGTAGTCCAGCTCGGGGCAGGGTTTGGTAAAAAACGCTGCTATATCGGCCATCGGTTGGCTCAGTATAGTTTCGGCAGTGTAGTTGGCGCGCTTCAGGCTGATACCCTCGGTAACTTTGTGTAGCTGCGCTATGGCTATACCTGCATTATAGTGTTGGGCGGGTGTAAAGTTGTGTATTTTGTCGCCAGACGCATAGCTAAACAGTACTGCATAGCGCAGCCCTTCGGGCGCATCCAGCATTTGTATATACCCGCCCCGGGCATCGGCCACCGGATACGACACGCGAATGCAGGCATCGCGCAGGGTAAGCAGTAGCCGCACTTCTTCTTCTATTTCGGAGTGCGTGCGCCACCCAAAACTATATACCCGCAACACATATTGCCCACTTGCGTGGCGCACGCTATACGTATCGTTTACACCCGACCTTATGATGGCGCACGCCACCGGAGCCTGCAGTGCATAGGCTGTGGCAACATATTGCGCCAGATGCGGCGCGGAAAGCATACTGCAAGTAACCGGAAAATGACTCATAATACAATAATGATACGCAAAAACAATTCAAGCCCACCCTAAAATCAAAAAATCAAGGTTCAGAACGCATTTAGCAGGTAGCGACCCTCCGGGGCGCAACGCAATTCAATACACAAGTTGCTACAAACCTTTGACTCCTAACGGAGTCACCCACCAGCGGGCACAAGGAGATCTAACATGTAAAAATACATACAAACGAAATGATCAAGGCAATCAAAAAATCAAAAAAAATCAAGGTTCAGAACGCATTTTGCAGGTAGCGACCCTATGGGGCGCAACGCAATTAATTACACAATTTGCTACAAACCTTTGACTCCTAACGGAGTC
>CAZLPE010000122.1:0-11008 GCA_964561325.1 uncultured Flavipsychrobacter sp. | reverse complement strand
GTTATTCAAAGAGTGTCATCGGCAAGCGTCAGCATTGGCGGCATTGTAAATGGCGCCATCAATAGGGGTTTTATGGTGTTGCTGGGCATCGAAACCGACGACGCGCCGGAAGATGCGGAATGGCTTTGCGCTAAAATTGCCAAGCTGCGAGTATTTGCCGACGACAACGGATTGATGAACAACGATATTGTTGCCGCAGGCGGCAATATTTTGGTCATTAGTCAGTTTACCCTACATGCCGCCTACAAAAAGGGCAACCGACCCTCGTTTATAAAAGCAGCGCGACCCGAGCAGGCCATTCCACTTTATGAGCATTTCATTGCATCATTATCAGTGGCCATAGGCAGAACTGTGACCACGGGGCAGTTTGGCGCCGATATGCAGGTGGCCCTCGTAAATGATGGACCGGTAACTATAATTATGGATACTAAGAACAAGGAATAAACATAACATGCCATTTACCTTAACAACAACGTATTGACTAAGCATTACTCAGACCAAACATCTGCTATTCGCGTCCGTTTGGGTTAAAGCGGTTAATAACAAAGTTGATTTTCAAGGAAATAATGGAGCGAGCCTTTCTTTTACTATTTTCACACCGCAATGATGTTTGACGACGAATATTTTATGCGCGAAGCGCTGCGGCAGGCCAGGCTGGCGTACGATGCCGGAGAAGTGCCCGTAGGCGCTGTGGTAGTATGGAACAACAAAATAATAGCCCGCGGTCATAACCAAACCGAACAACTGAACGACTGCACAGCACATGCCGAAATGATAGCCCTTACATCGGCATTTAATGCTACCGGAGGCAAATACCTGACCGACGCCTCCTTGTTTGTTACTGTAGAACCTTGCCTTATGTGCAGCGGAGCGCTCTACTGGTCTAAAATAGGGCGCGTAGTGTATGGCGCCGAGGATATTAAAAACGGCTACCGCAAAACTACCGGCGACAACTCGCCCTTCCACCCCAAAACCGAACTAAAAGGCGGTGTGCTCGCTGCCGAATGTGCACAGCTAATGAAAGATTTTTTTGCCGCACGCCGTTGACAAATATATTGCACAACCAACATTAACGACTCAACAATTACCCCAAAGTGTACACCTGGCATAAAGTAGACGAAGTCTCGGCTAACAACCTGGAGGAAAACAAGCTTACCGAGGTAAATGTGGCCGGTAAGCGCGTTGGCATCTTGCTGCGCACGGGCAAACTACATGCCTTTGCCGCTCTGTGCCCCCATGCCGGCGCACCAATGTGCGATGGGTGGATAGACGCCATGGGGCGCATAGTGTGCCCGCTGCATAAATACCGCTTCGACCCTGCAAACGGCCGCAATACCAGCGGCGAGGGCTACAAACTGTATACCTACCCCTGCGAAATAAGAGACAACAGCCTATACATTGGGTTGATAACAACCAATCTATGAATCGGTTTTGCTAATTTTGCACCATGAAAAAGGCAAAAATTCTTTTTACGATAGCCGGAGCAATACTTTTCTTGAGTTCCTTTTTCATTAATCCGCATAACAACAACGAACTTTCCTTTTCGGGCGAGCCTAAAAACAAAGAGCAGCTTGGCGAGGCGCTGTTTTTTGATCGACTCCTGTCGGCCGATAGCAGCATTAGTTGCGCCTCCTGTCATATACCCGCATTTGCTTTTGCCGATACCGTTGCGCTGAGCAAGGGCGTAGGCGGAAGACTGGGTAAGCGCAATGCACCGACGTGTATGAACATAGCCGGGCGCGATTTGCTTTTTTACGATGGTCGCGCTGCGTCGCTCGAAGATCAGGTACGGTTCCCGATAGAAGATCACAATGAAATGAACCTACCTATTGCCGAGGCAGTGAACCGCCTTAACCGAAAAGAACATTATGTCCGCCTTTTTGCAGCCATCTTCAATAGCAAGCCTACCGAGGCGTCGCTAAAAGAAGCAATAGCCTCGTTCGAACGCACGCTGGAAACTTCCAAAACTCCGTTTGATCGCTATATGGCCGGCAACGACAGCGCCATCAGCGCATCGGCCATCAGGGGGCGCGAACTGTTTATGGGGCCAAAGGCTAAGTGCTTCGAATGCCACTTTTCCCCCGATTTCACCGGCGATGAATTTAAAAACATAGGCTTGTTCGATGGCAAACAATACAACGATTCTGGCAGGTACAGCATCACAAAAGACAAAAAGGACATAGGTAAATTCAAAGTGCCCGGCTTGCGCAATGTGGCCGTTACTGCCCCCTACATGCACAATGGTATGTTTCGCACCATACGCCAGGTTATCGACTACTACAACAATCCATACAAAATTGTGCAACGCCCGGTTAATACCGATTCATTACTGACAAAGCCGCTTGGACTTACTGAAACGGAAATTACTGACCTCGAAAACTTCCTGCTTACCCTAACCGACGACCGATTTGCTAAAGCAACGCCGTTGAAGAAATAACTACCTACCGCCAAGCTTTGCGGCTAAGCCTCTACATTACTGTTAAAAAAACAATGAAATTTCCTAAAATAGCCCAATAGCTGTTTTTATACGCAAAATAGCTGCGGATGCTTCGGTTTGTTTACTTAAATTGCTAGCACAAATCACAGACTATGAAACTGACCATGTATCAGGTAGATGCCTTTACCGATAAGCTATTTGGCGGCAATCCAGCGGCCGTTTGTATACTCAGCAGTTGGCTGAGTGACGAACTAATGCAACAAATAGCTATGGAAAACAATCTTGCCGAAACTGCATTTGTTGTAAAGGCTGTTGATGCGTATCATATCAGGTGGTTTACGCCTACTGTGGAGGTCGACCTTTGCGGGCACGCCACACTGGCCGCAGCGCATGTATTGTTCAACCATTGCGACTATACCGGCAATGCTATTTTGTTTTTCTCACACCGTAGCGGACCGCTGGAAGTAGCGCGCAATGGAGCTGAACTAACCCTCGATTTCCCTACCGACACCTACGAGCGGGTAGAAACACCCGCTATACTGGCGCAGGCGCTGGGCTGCCCTCCCACCGAAACATATAAAGGCAAGACCGACTTTATGGCTGTATTTGGCAGCGAGCAGGATATAGCAGATATAAAACCAGATTTCGAACTGCTGAATGCACTGGTGTGCCGCGGCGTAATAGTAACCGCTCCCGGAAATACGTGCGATTTTGTTTCGCGTTTTTTTGGTCCGCAAAGCGGCATAAACGAAGACCCTGTTACCGGGTCGGCACATACTACCCTAACACCCTACTGGGCCGCGCGACTGGGAAAAACCGAGCTCAACGCCATACAAGTATCTGCTCGCAAAGGATATTTAAAATGCGTGCATCTCGGGAATAGGGTGGCTATAAGCGGCAATGCGGTTACGTATATGGTGGGCGAGGTATATACAGGTAGTTAAAAATCGGTTTGCCGCCCATCAGTAATACACTATCGTAGTCTCCACTACTTCTACTACGGTCTGGACACCATCGCGCATCATGTACTTGGTCTCTTTTATGGCATTACCTTCCTTGTCGTATTCGTATTCTATGTAGTAGCTTTCTTTTTCGTAAAATGTACCATCGGGCTCGTACCAGTTATTTTCTGTAATATTCCCTTTTTTGTCGTACTTAAATAGTTGCTTTATCTCCAGGCTACTGTCAGACAGGTAGGTGCAGTATTCGGCAACATTACCCAGACTATCGTATTTTGTAGTGAAAATGTTGAGCAGGCTATCGTGGCTATTGTATTTATACTTTTCAGTTTCGTTACCCTTGCTGTCAAATTTAGCTATAGTATGTTCTACCAGTTCGCCGTTTTCGTCATAGTTTAGACCTTCTATTCTATTGCCTTTGTCGTCGTAGCTATACACATACTTAGTATACAGGTCTCCTTCGGCAGTATATACCCCATATTCCGCTACATTACCGCGCTTATCATATTTGTATATCGATTTATCGGCCATTGTGCCGCTCGAGTCGTAATCAAGTTCTTCAATTTTCCTACCCATCACATCGCGTATACTTATGGTTTTGTATTCTATCATCCCGTTGCCCTTAAAAAGAGTAAACTCTTTTTCGTCGCCGGTACTATCATACACACCCATAAATTTAGCGTCGGGCGAGCCATCTGCTTTAAAATTGCTGGCCTCTATCAGATACCCATCTTTGTTAAAAACATCGTAGCTTTTAGCAAACAGCAGTAGCTCGTCGGCGCCTCTTTTGTTGGGCAAGCGGTATACCAGCCGCGTCACCGATTTTACGCTACCGGTTAAGTGTCGTTTATACAATGTAGCCGGACGATCAAAAATATTGGTCTCCAGCATTTTCCACTTTTTGCCCACCGGCTTTGCCGGTTCTGCCGTGTGAGTAGTATCTACCGGTTTATGTGCAATGCCTGTACCGCTATTGCTGGCGCACGAAGAAGTAGCGATATAGATAAGCGCTACGCAAGCCATACTAAATGCAGAGTAAATTCTATTTTTCATTGGAATAAATACACAACCAGACATTTTGTGCCAGACATTTGAACTCTAATATACAATTTTTAGCGGCGCAGCAAAAAACGAAGGCATTTTTACAAATAATCAAAAAATGATGTCCCGGTAAAGTCGTCGATAGCCAGGCAAACGTCAGGCAGGGGCGCAAAACGCGACCGACCAATACCCACAAACTCCATACCATTGGCAAACGCCGTTTTCATATCCCAAACACCATCGCCCACAGATATTATTCGCCTGAAAGACTGACTGTAGTACGCTATAGCATTACGAATGGCGGCAAGTACTATTTCATCTCTCGTTTGCAATTCATTGGCGGTAACAAGAAGGTCGGGCTCATATTGTATGCCCGCACGCTCCAGTTTCAGGGCTGCAGGCCCCGCCAGCGAACCTGTGGCAAAGGCTACTGCATATTTTTCGTTTCGTTGCAACTGCGCAACGGTCCAAGAAGCGCCCGCTATTTCCACTATAGGTTTACTTACTGTAGCCAATTGAAAATGCGCTGTCAAATAATTTTCAAAGGTCTGCATTATGGCCTGAGTTACCGGCAACCCAACATGCTTTTCGAAAATTGTTTTGAAAATATAGCTGTCTGTATGATGCAGGTAGCTACCATAATCGTCGTCAAAATCAGCAATACCCAATGTATTAATGGCGCTACTAAAAGCTTGCTTATGCAGCGCTACGGTATTGGTGAGCGTGCCATCTATATCAAACACTATTAGTGTATCCCGTTGTTTTGCTATGTCTGTCATCCATCAACTTTTTATGCCTGTATGGCTATTAAAACTACAGAGGTCGCCCGAACATCCAGGCGACCTCACATATAGGCACTTTACATATTACCCATTCATCCTCGTCTTAAACTCAGACGTGAAATGGAATTCAATTTTAGGGTTGTTCTGGCGTTCTGTGTTCAAGAACCATTCGCTTTGCGCCAGGTAAACCAGATTGCCATCTTTATCTTCCATTATGTTGTTTTGCTTAAAGCGCGCAAAATCCTCTACCGCTTTCTTATCGCCGGTTATCCAGCATGCTTTGTAAAACGATAGCGGAATAAATGCACATGCAGCGCCATATTCTTGCAGGAGGCGGTACTGTATTACCTCAAACTGAAGTTCGCCCACGCAACCTATTATTTTACGGTTGCCGCCATGTTGAGTAAACAACTGCGCCACACCCTCGTCGGTAAGCTGACGCACACCCTTTTCCAACTGCTTGGTTTTCATAGGGTCTTTGTTTATTAGCTCCTTAAATATTTCTGGCGAGAATGTAGGTATGCCCGTAAACTGCATTAGTTCGCCCTCGGTAAGCGTATCGCCTATCTTAAACGAACCAGTGTCGAACAGCCCCACCACATCGCCGGGATAGGCTTCTTCTATCACATCTTTTTCGCGCGCCATAAATGAATACGGATTGCTAAAGCGCATTTCCTTTTCCAGTCGGGTGTGCTTGTAATAGGTATTACGCGCAAACTTTCCGGAGCATACGCGCAAAAACGCTATCCTGTCTCTATGACGCGGATCGAGATTGGCATGTATTTTAAAGATAAATCCGGTAAACTTATCTTCGTCGGGAGCCACATATCGGGTGTCGGTGTTGCGCCCCTGGGGGTGAGGGGCTATTGTAATAAAGGTGTCGAGCAATTCTTTTACGCCAAAGTTATTTACGGCGCTACCAAAAAACACGGGAGCAATTTTGCCTTTCAGGTAGCTGTCGGTGTCCAGTTCGCCATATACGCCTTGCAGCAATTCCACATCTTCGCGAAGCTGATTGGCGTCGCGCTCCCCTACCTTATCGTCCAGCAATGCGTCATTAAGGTCGGTAATGGGTATGGTGTTTTCTTCGGTCGACTTCTGACTGGCAGTAAACAGGTTCAGACTGCTGTTGTGCAAATTATACACCCCTTTAAATTCTTTGCCCATGTTTATGGGCCAAGACAATGGGTGTAGCGACAATTTCAGCTCTTTCTCAATCTCATCCAGCAGGTCGAATGGAAATTTACCGTCGCGATCCAGTTTGTTTACAAACACGATCACCGGCGTATCGCGCATCCTACATACCTCTACCAGCTTGCGGGTTTGGTCTTCCACACCATTCACGCTATCTATTACCAGTATTACGCTATCTACAGCGGTTAGCGTGCGATAGGTATCTTCGGCAAAATCCTTGTGACCAGGCGTATCCAGCAGGTTGATGAGAATATTGTTGTATTCAAAACTCATAACCGATGTAGCTACCGATATACCTCTCTGGCGCTCTATCTCCATAAAGTCGCTGGTAGCATGTTTTTTTATCTTATTGCTCTTTACCGCTCCGGCCACCTGTATAGCGCCGCCAAACAAAAGGAGCTTTTCGGTGAGGGTGGTTTTACCGGCATCGGGGTGCGATATAATAGCAAATGTGCGCCTTTGCGCTATTTCTTTATCGTATTTCATTATTTCAGTGTAGTTGTCTGGGCGTTTGCGCGCCGCTACCATTAGGGTGGCAGGCACACTATGTAGCCCATAAAAATTTGCAAACGGCGTTTCAATATACTACTGGCGAGCTATAAAGACTAACCAAAAAACATTTGAAAAATAAACTATTTACAAACAGCGCGCAAAGGTACGCACTTTTGATTTTTCAGGGCTACCGGAATGCATAATATTCTGAATTGCGCCATAAAATCACCGATCAAACAGCTTTTGCAGCCACAGGGGCTGGAACAATAAAAAAGCGGTAAGTAGCTATTTGCAACCACTTACCGCCTTACCAAAAATATTATTATATTACAATGTAGCCTCGCCCTTCACCCAATTGCAAGGGCACAACTCGTCTGTCTGTAACGCATCTAAAACGCGCAAAACTTCGTCCACATTGCGACCTACGCTCAAATCGTTAATACATACCCAACGTACAACGCCTTCCGGATCGATAATATAAGTAGCGCGATAGGCAATCTTCTCATCGGCCGACAGAATACCGAGCTCTTCAGACAAACTGCGCGAGGTGTCTGCTATCATCGGAAACTGAAGATCCCTGAGGTCTTTATGATCTTTACGCCATGCGAGGTGCACATATTCTGTATCAGTAGATGCACCCAAAAGCAAAGTATCTCTGTCTGTAAAATTGGTGTAATTCTTGTTGAATTCGGCAATTTCAGTAGGACAAACGAAGGTAAAATCCTTAGGCCACCAAAACATAACTGTCCATTTACCTTGTATATCCTTGCTGCTTACGTCTTTAAATTCTTTTCCTTTTTCAATGGATACAACTGATTTTTTGCTGAACTCGGGGAACATGTCGCCGATTGTAATGAAATTACTTGCCATTTGCTTTTTTGTTTTTGAATGATTCTACTGCAAATATCGCTCGTTAGCCCTCATTAATTGCTGATTTAGGTCATTATGTTTAATGATAACAGAATAGGGAGATTCAATGTGGCGCTTAAAAAAATGGTTTTTGCATCGTTTTTACCACAAAAACAACACAAAAACCACTATTTTTTAACAAAAACCGCTAACTAACGGAAGATTATCAGTTTAAAATGGCAATTATTAAAATATGCAATTATTAAATAACATATCATTGCCATTAAACAAAGAAACTAAAAAAATCCGCCCAATTTACTCTTCAACCCACCCATAAGGTCATCGGCAATATTGGCCTGCGTAGCGCCATTAGCAGGGTTGTTGTCGTTGTGCAGGGCAGCGCCCAATATCTGATCTACTGCGCCGCTCATCATGGGCGCTTTCTTGCTCACAAACTCTCTTATGGCATTGGCTACCATATTGGCTTGCTCATCGCTAATACCGGTTTTCTCTATAAGATGCTGTATAAATTCTTGCATAGTTGTGTATTTTAAAAAGTAACAATGGCGCAATAATAGACGATTAATCTGAAAAAACAGGCCACATGATACGTTAAGAATATACTAACTACTGCTACGCAAACAGACGATATCTGTAGAAAATTCGCGTATTCGTAACAAATCAACCGTAATGTGCGAACTATGTAGTAACTTTTGTTTTATAAATTTGCGTGTATCCTTTAGGAATGCGGCTCAGTTTTTGCAATCGGTTAGTCAATTTAACAATCCACCATGAGGTTTTTAGTTTTTGCATATTTTATGGCAGCTACGGCTGTCGCAGCCAATGCGCAATGCAAAAGCGATCTCGGAGCTTTGAGGCTAAATGGCAGAGTGAAAATACTTAACGAAAACGCTTACGATGTGTTGCGCTATGGCGCCAAATACAAGAAAGGCGGACTGATATCTAAAACCACCATAAATTTTGATGAAAAAGGTTTTGAGACCGAATCGGTAGCGATAAATGAAGCCGGTTCTATACTCGATAAAACAGTGTTCAAACACTCGCCGGGTGGCAATATTATTGCCGGCGTATCATCGCGAAGGCACAATAATTTTATATGGAAAAACAAACTGGTATGCGATGGCAACGGCAATGTGACCGAACTAACCGGGTATGACAACAAAGGCGCTATAACCCACAAAACAACGTTTAGATACGACTACCACGGGCACCTGATACAAAAAGATGAACTGGATAAAAATGGCCGGTTGATAACGGAGTTCGTGTATAAAAACGATGCGTTTGGCAACAAAACCATTGAAGAAATGTACAGGATAGACAATGGATCGATGGACCGAATGAACTACATATATACCGGGTACGACAAAGCGCACAATTGGCTTAGAAAAACCACTTTTGTGAATGGCAAACCTATAAAAACAATAGAACGATACATAACCTACTACTGATAAAACAACCGAGAAATATGAAACTAACTTTGCTGCTACTTATGTTTGTAACTACCCTTTCTTTTGCGCAGGTAAAAAACGACCTGACGCACCTGAAAGTGAAGGGAACAATAAAAACCATAACCGAAACAGAATTTGACGCCAAAGACAATAGCCCGAAAGGAAAGACGGTTTCAACATTTAACGCCGATGGCAACGAGGTGGAGTTTGTTTCGTACGCGCCCGACAATACACTGTTGGCAAAGTCGGTGTTTGATTATGACGATTCGGGTAAACTAAAGGATGTAAAACGTTTTAAACCCGATGGAAGTCTGAATGTAAAAACCACTTTCAAATTTGACGAGGCGGGCAATAAAACGGAAGAATACAATTATGACGCTGGAGGCATATTGTTTATGAAAGCCAAAAACAAGTATGCAATGAACGGCAACCGACAGGTAAAGGACTGTTTCAACGAATATGGCCTACTGTTCTTGAAGTCGAACTACAAATTTGATAAAAATGGAAATGAAATAGAAGTTAAAGAATATGATTCGCACCACGGTCTGAAGTATACTACAACATTTTCCTACGAAAGCTATGATGCCAAGGGAAACTGGACCAAGCGCACAACCTATAAAAACAACGATCCGGTAACGATTACAGAGCGCACGCTGGAGTAAAGTAACAATGGCGATGAATGAAAACCAAAATGCCTAATTGTGGAGTATTTTAAGCGTAATAAAGACCTCAATCAACCCCCAGAACTTGTAGCAGCAAAAGTCCGAATATACCTACCACCAGACCCTGAAAAAATATTAATTTCATCTCACCAATTAAATTGTTAAATTTATACAATATTACAGTTGCCGCTTTAATTTAGCAGCCTGTGGTTATCTTTCTAAACACATTTAAGGCTGTTGTAATATTTAAAATATGAAAACTATTTCATTTCTCTATTGCTACCTGTTATCGTATGCTGGATATTGTCAGTTATACGATAGTTCACTTATTTCATTTTTTCAAAGAGAATATGAAACCAGTCTTTTACCTGAATGTGAAGTAATAAGACTATTTAGTGGCCCCAACTATCCATTTGTTAGCAAGGTTAATGAAGTTTTTAATGGGTATTTTGATAATGTAAAATTGTATACAGTTACCTTTTTAGATAGTGTGCCCTTTCGACATCAAGCGCCTTACTTTCCTGCATTCTATGCAATTGATAACAAAGGAAAAAGATTGTCATTTAAAAATTACGAAGACTTTTACGAGTTTGTAAATAAATCAGCAAAACCGTTGTCGAATTTAGACAAGGCTTACTTATTTTTATTTATATATCTCAGGATATTTGACAGAGAAAAATGTACCGTTACCGAACCTATTTTATATAACTCCGAATTGACCGATAATAGTGTAATTGCAAGTGACAAGCGATGCGAGATTTTTTTTGATTGGGGATTTAAAGGTTATTTTTTGCCAAATAAAGATTCTATCAATATTCGTCAATGTTCTGCATCACGCATTGATGAAGTGACTATGTTTTCTACAGAAATAGAATGCAAACAAGATGTCAAAAGTTACAAATGTAAATATAAATATTTATTTAACTTTGATAAAAACAATAACTTCCATAAAATTAAAATCGACACTACATATTCATATTAGCGCAATAAAATACACTATTTAATTACACCGCCTGAAAATTGTGGAGAAAAGATACTTTTTGTTCCAATGGCAGGGGTAGGATACCTTTACCCACCAATTAAATTGGCACATATTCTCCAATCAAATTTGCACCATATTAAG
>CAZLPE010000121.1:0-11289 GCA_964561325.1 uncultured Flavipsychrobacter sp. | reverse complement strand
CCGATAAACGAATTGCAACAGAACAGCTAAAACGCTTGGTGGAATGGGCCTACCCGATGCAGGTAACCTGCCATAAGGTGTTCGACGGAGCGGCCGATGCAGCCGAAGCGCTGGAAGCGGTTATAGCCGCAGGTTGCACACGCATACTCACTTCCGGCCTGGCCAAAACAGCAATAGAAGGAGCCGAAGTACTGCGCCAACTGATAGCCCAAGCGAACAGCCGCATCATCATAATGCCCGGCGGCGGCGTGCGATCGACTAACATAAGTGAATTGATTTCCCAAACAGGCGCGCAAGAATACCACAGCTCCTGCATAGCATCGCGCACATCCGGACAGATAGCAGATCTCGATGAGGCTATGAGCATTGTGCACATTACCCGAACAATAGGCAGATAATTATTTAGCCTGAGCGCCTCTGCTTACTTCTATGTTGCGCAGTATATACTTACCCAGCGCGTCAAATTCAATGTTTACAATATCGCCGGCTTCCAGTGCATGAAAGTTGGTATGGTTGTAGGTATAGGGTATGATGGTAACGGTAAATTCGTCGGCGCCTATATTAAATACCGTAAGGCTAACGCCATTGATGCAAATAGAGCCCTTCTCGATAACTAATGCTGCAAAACCGGCAGGGAAACGAAACCTGTAGAGCCAACTGCCATCAAGCGTTTGCTTTTCTATGCAGGTAGCGGTAGCGTCCACGTGGCCCTGCACAAAATGTCCGTCGAGGCGGTCGCCAAGTTGCAGCGCGCGCTCCAGATTAACTTTATAGCCGGTTGCCCACGAGCCCAAATTAGTTTTTTTCAGCGTTTCTTCTACCGCCGTTACCGTATACCGGCTACCGTTTACAGCTACTACGGTAAGGCATACGCCATTATGCGCCAGGCTTTGATCTACAGACAATTCAGTAGCCAATGCACTGTCCAAATGAAAATGCACATTTGTACCTTCCCTATCCACCCCTGCTATGGTAGCCATAGTCTCAATAATACCTGTAAACATGGCGCAAAACTATTGCTTTTTTGCTTTACCTATGTGGGTAGTAATGCCTGTGTCGCTGGCTACTTTAAAATTGATGAGTAGCGTGGGAAACTGGGTGTTGGTATCAGTTACCGGCTTGGTAATGGTGCCCGCAATTGTATCGGCGCTGCGGCACAAAAACTGTCCTAAATTCAGCGTAGTAGTGTCGCCGACGGTCGTATCGAGCGTCGCTATAAATGAAGCTCCGGCAGTCATAATCAGCGGGTCGCCGCCGCCACGACACATACCAGATACCAGCATTTTGGTATGCGAATTCTGTTGAGGCTCTATGGTCAGGTAAAAAGAATCGGCAGATATAAACAATGTATCCCTATAAACAGAGTCTTTAAACAGATACACACCCTTAAAAATATCGGTAGGATAAAAACAAATGGTGTTATCGGGCTTGCCCGGAAAACCGCGATTATAGTTCACCGCATCCGGATCGTTGCAATAAGGATTGGTAAGGCGTGGGTCGGTAACGGGCGCAGGGTCTTTCCATTTTGCACACGAAAACAACGTAAGCGCACCTACGCACAGCAGTATAACAACAACGAAAATGTAGCGAATTGTATTCATAAAATTGTATTCATAAACAACCAGAAAAGCGCTAACCTCGCTCCAAATTGTTTCGTAACCTACGCCTCTAACGGAATTTCATCAAAATTATTCAAATTACAGGGAAATAACACGTTTTAAAAATATTACCGGGTTTAAAACACCATCGTATTGCGGAGATTGTACACTTTAAAGCGCACATTTCCCCCTTGTATAGACCATTAGTTGTCGGTAAGTTAAATATAGCGCCATAGTCGCGGCCTATTTATTTTGACTTATTTTTGGGTCAAAGAAGCGGTTTTATGAACAACCACAACAATCTGGGGTTTTATGAGCAGGGGTATAGTTACGATGGCTGTTTGTTGTCGAATGTGTTGCGTAAAGTATTTTTAAAGAACAACGCTGAAGAAAAATGCGCTTTCGATATTGTAATAAAACAAAAAGTTTCAGACATAAAAGCCGATCTCGAACAGCTGAATACGCGCAATGCGCTCGAGCTTTCGTTTCCCTATCTGCAAGCTATAGAGCAAAGTTTGCCGGGAACCACCTTCAGATATGCAATTATTCATAAAAACCAACGCCCCGCTCTTTTTGTATATTTTCAGTTGTTTACGCTTACATCGCAAAACTTTAATCTTTCGCAAAACAAAAAATTTGTTCGCGGTATCTTCCGTTTCTTTCTCGATCTAAAAAAAGCTAAAGCCCTTATTTGCGGCAATGCTATACGCACCGAAACGCCCAGCTACTGCTACGATGCCCACCTGATGACTCCCGACGAAGCGCTGGAGGCTATAGCCGCCGTAGGCGAAAAGATAGCGGCCGATGAAAATGCTACTGCGCTGATAATAAAAGACATGGAGTCTACGGCAAAAGGACGGCAGCAACTGACCGATACCGGCTACAAAACGCCCTGGACCGATTCGGTAATGGAAATGCAACTGGATGCACGGTGGGCACAACTAACCGACTATACTGCCGCACTGTCGCGCAAGTACAAAACGCGCGCCAACAAGGCGCTGGCGCTGCGCAACAACCTGACCATAAAGCCCATAGACGCATTGATGCTCGAGGAGCTGAAAAGCGATATGCACCGCCTTTTTGCATCGCTGGTAAACACACAATCGTTTACGCTTACCAATTGCGGCCCCGATTATTTTTCGATGCTCAAAAAGCTGTATCAGGACAAATTTGAAGTGATCGGCTTTTTTAAAGACGAGCGCCTGGTAGCTTTCTACAGCGCTTTCACTGGCGCCGACGCTTACGACATACATTATGTAGGCTACGAGCAAGAGTTGAACAAAGAATATAGTTTATACTTCAACCTGCTGTTTACTGGTCTGGAAAAAGCAATAACGCTGCGCAAAACCAAACTAAAACTCGGGCGCACTTCTTTTGATGCAAAAGCCAGTCTGGGCGCGCAACCTAAGCCGCTCGACTATATCATTAAACTGGCCAATCTGCCCGACTTTGCAGTAAAATGGTTCGTTTGTTACTTCTCGTCGCTCGAGGATGCGCAATGGAAATTGCGTAATCCGCTGAAACCTGCGGCCTGACGATCTTTGCGCAGCAGCATTTATTGCGTACTTTCATTGGCAATATTTCATCATCATTGAAAACGGCCGTACTCAAATATCTATTCCCTGCTGTTGTTGCCTTATCGGTTATTTCCATATTATTAAGTTTCGCCCCGAAGGAGGAACCTATACGTTTTGTGCGACCAAAGGGGTGGCCAAAGCCGGTATACAACTTCGCTAAAAACAAACTCACCGAACCCGGATTCTACCTCGGGCGCAAACTGTTTTACGACCCGCTGCTTTCTGCCGACGGATCCATTTCTTGCGCAAGTTGCCACACGCAATGGTCGGCATTTACGCATGTAGACCACGGACTAAGCCATGGCATAAACGGCATGAAAGGACGCCGCAACTCAATGACCATCTTTAATCTGGCATGGAACCCCACGTTTATGTGGGATGGCGGAGTAAACAACCTGGAGGTGCAACCATTGGCGCCTATAACCAACGCCGCCGAAATGGGCACAACGCTGGCCGACATTGTTAGCAAACTGGATACAGCCGCCGGATACAAAACCCGTTTTTTTTCAGCGTTTGGCGATAGCGCAATAACAGGCCAGCGGGTACTTAAAGCTATGGCGCAATTTTTGGCAATGCTGGAATCTTACAACTCCAGATACGATAAGTATGTGCGGGGCGAAAAAGGCGCTGATTTTACTGAAGAAGAAAAAAACGGGCTGCAATTGTTTCGCAAAAACTGCTCATCGTGTCATCCCGAACCACTGTTTACAGACTATGGATATAAAAACACAGGTCTAACGCTGGATGCAGACCTAAAAGACCTGGGCAGAATGACGATTACCGGAAACAGCGGCGACTCGCTAAAGTTTAAAACACCTTCGCTACGCAATGTAGGCATGAGCTACCCATATATGCACGATGGCAGATTTCGTACGCTACGGCAGGCTGTAGACCATTATACAAAGGGCATAACCGACGGGCCAACATTGGCCAAAGAATTTAAAACGCCGATAGCGCTCTCCGAACAAGACAAAGCGGATATTATTGCCTTCCTGAAAACCCTGACCGACGATGTTTTTCTGACCGATAAGCGATATCGCGAATAATTAGCCAAGCAGCGTTTAACGCTCAAAGAACATCTCAACGCCGCGCCAGGTGGGGTCTTCGTTTATCTCGTAACCGAATCCGCGTATCAACCCGTCTTTGTTTATTTGCGTCTGTAGGTATTCGTGTATCACCTTGGGCTCGGGCAGGTAGGTATAAATATCAAGATAGCCGTCGAAAAACACATGGCCTATGTAGTGCGCCGTGGTGCGTTTCTTTATTTCAGACATCAGGTATTCTTCAAAATCGTTGGCCACTTCGTTTTCTGCATCATTGGGCAGACCGTTTTCCTGCACATATGCGGGCTCCAGCTTCACCTCTATATGCAGCAACCATGGAAACTGATTTTTGCGGTCGTAGGTAGCATATGCTTTATTAATGGTGCCCACTACCGCCCTTCCATCTCTTTCAGACTGCAGCAGCGAAAAACTATCGCGTGGGTAAAGTCCCGACCTTGGCGCTTCAGGTTCAGTTTTTTTCTCGCCCCGGTTGAATAATGCAGAAAAGAATGATGCCATAATCTTTTTTCGTTTCTAAGTAAGATAAAGTTTGTTATCATTTATACACGCACAATGCGTGGGTTACCTGTCTATCAATCGCATAGCAGATCGAAGGTTAAATGTAGCAATTAAACTCGAATTAAGCGTATAGCGCAATAATACGTACTGAGTACTGCCGTTAAAGTTTATAAAAAAAGATGGTAGCATTAGCTAAATTGTAACAAACGGATTTGACAATGGCAGCCAACGCCCACTTAAAGAAAGAGGAACAACAAATTGCTTACGTATAGAAATTAATAATAACGGTGACGACAAAAACTAATTACTGGCCTATTGCTATCTTTACAGGACGAATAACATGTTTCTTACCAAGTAAATAATATGAAGCCATTTCTATCAGCGGCGCTTGCTGCATTTTGTCTGTCTGTTACCGCCGCACATGGCGTCGCCGCGCCAATTGCGACTACAACTTCAGATACCCTATTCAGTGACGCAAATGGCAACTTCGCCAAGCGAGAAGATGCGCTTTACTACATTCTATGTAAAAAAGAAAAGGAAGCCTACTACAAAATAGATTATTACTATATCAAGAACAATCAGCTGGAGCGTACCGGACATTGTACCAATCCCGACTCCCTCGACAGACAAGGTCCTTTTGTTTATTATCAGGAAAATGGAAGGCTGGATTCGAAAGGTAGTTACATGAACAATAAAAAGATAGGCACATGGGAACATTTTTACGACCTGCCATCATCGCCTGTATGGTACACCAGTAAATTCGATTCTGCCAGTCATATCAGCGAGTTAAAGAGCTATTATGCTACCGGCGAATTAAAAAGAACAGAAAGACACCGGTTCGATCAGGTTCCATCGCCTAACGCGCCTGGAAAAACCATTGAAAAAGACAATATCTTAGAAGGTCATTGTTACAGCCAAAATGGCAAGGAGATCCCGTTTACAACCTTCGAAAAAATGCCATATTCTGGCTATGACATAGGAAAGTTTTTGAGCAAAAACCTAAGGTACCCAGATAGCGCCGTAAAAAACAACATCGAGGGGCGGGTAATGGTGAAATTTGTAGTAACCGAGGAAGGCGAAATACGTGATGCCGTAGTAACTCATCATGTATCGGATGAGCTGGATGCCGAAGCGCTGCGAGTAGTCAGGAAATTCCCTGACTGGGAACCGGGTATTCAAGATGATAAACCTGTCAAAGTGTTCTTCACTCTTCCCATTCGGTTTAAATTAAATTAATGCATCACTATTCATCTTTTATCATCGAACCATTAGGTTAGAGCGATAAGCCTCAAAACCTACTGGTTATACATTAGCCTTATGTAAAACACGGTGCAACCATTTCTAATGAGTAGTGCAAGGTAGGGACAAAAAAAATTACATCCTGTTGCGAGAACAGGATGTAAAACAACTTTATAAGCAACTAAATCTTACTATTTAGATTTTTTAGCAGGAGCAGATTTTGATGGAGCTGCTTTGCTTGTTTTGTCGGCGCCGGCTGGCTTGCTGAAAAACATTACAGATATAATGCAAAGTCCGCCTATTGCGCCAATCATTGTCCAGGTGCCTTTCTCCATTACGTCGGTGGTTTGTTTTACGCCCATCACCTGCGAGCTCATAGCCCCAAAGCTGCCGGTCAGTCCGCCGCCCTTGGGATTTTGGATAAGGATAAAGAACGCCAATATAACGCAGGCCAACAGGATCAGTAATGTGAGTAGTGGTATCATGATTGTTTTTCCTTTAAAATTTCTTCAATTTTGCGGGCAAAGTAAACATTTTTTTTAGGATTTCGCAAACTTAATTTGCGATACATCTCAATTGCCTTGTCGTACTTACCCTGTTTTATATATATATCAGCCAGCGATTCGCTTGCCAGCCCGTCTTCTTTAGTTATAGAGTTGACCGCCATCTCAAAAACATTCTCCGGTATCTCCTCATTTTCTTCCTCAATAGCCGCGGCCAGTTTCTCCTTTTGCCACATGGTTTTGAGGGCTTTCTGGTCTTTCTTTTCTTCTTTCTGCTTCTGAGCCGTTTTCTTAAAGTGGAGCAACCACTCTGTAAAGCTCATCATCACCATCAGCGATTTTTCTTCTTCCGTCATATTATCCGGCATCAGTTCGGCAATCTCGTCAGGTATATCTGGCGATGCCGGAATGCCCTGATGCAGGAAGTAATCTTCGGTATATATCGGATATATAAGCTGCTCCTCAACCACACTACCGCTTGCTGGCGCTTGCGCATCTGCGGCGGGCTCAACATTCGTTTCTTCAACCTGCTGATTCGTTGGCATTGCCTCGCTTTCCGGAGCTACCGGTATGGCGGCTTCGTGCGCAGGCGCTTCGGCAAGGGGCGCCTCGTATACAGGCAGCGTTTCTGCCTGCGGCGCCGGAACAGGCTCGGCCGAAACAGGCGGAATATCTGCGGGCGTCGCAACCGGCTCTGCCGCCGATTTCCTGCTATCCAGCTCCATCATCAGTATACCGGGACCAAATGCCACATTCTGCCAGGCGTTTATATTATCATCTGGCGTAGGTTCGGGGTCGTGTGCGCTCACAATAACGTTGTATGGTGTGGTTTGCGCAGCGGCAGAATAGGGCAACAATTCGGGCAGCGGCTCGTAAACCACCTTTTGTGGTACAATAGCTACCGGCTCTACCGCGTGCCGCTCTTCGCCTACTATTGCCGACGGAAGCTCGTCGGGCGCTATCTGCACTTTGTAGGGCACAATAGGCACAGGCAATTCTTCGGGCGTAAAATGCGGCTGGGGCTCAACTACCGGGGGCGCTGCCGGAGTTTCGTCTACCACCACCTTGTAGGCTGCCAGCGGCGCTGGCTCCAGCGCTATGTGGGGCGCCGGCGTTTCGTCAACTGGCGGAGCTGCTAATGGCGTTGCAAAAATCGAGTTGTCGGGCAAAGGAGCGGTTAGCTCGTGCAGTATAGACTCATCGCGATTAGGCGTAGGCTCATACACCGGCTCCACTACTTGCGGCGCTATTACGGCAGCATTTGCTGCTGCAATGCGCTCCGTCGTTATTGGGTCAACCAATGTCTGGGCGCTGCCCAAATCGAGGTCGTTATTTACTCTGTCCAACCAACTGGCAGTTACTTCGGGCACAGCGCTTGGCTCATGCAGGGGTGTCAGTACTTGCACAGTCGATTCCATCACCCATTCTTTAGCATCGTTGGCCTCTTCGGCAGCCAGTTTTACCTCGTCTGCGTCAAACGCGCTAACGTGCTTCGGCATGTTATCTATAATCGTTTCCTGAATCGATTCCGGTTCAGGCGCCGCTTCCACAGCATTATGCACCACACTGGATGCTACTTCCTCCGCATCTGCAAATTCCAACTGGTCGGCATCCGGTATTGGCGGATTGGGCGTAGCAGGTGTTGCAGGGTTATTATTGCGGCGTTGCGCGCGGTTGTCGCGGCGGTTGTTATCCCTACGGTCTCTGTTTTTATTGTTGGGTGTATAAGCGGTTGTTGCCGGCTGCACAGGCTCGTCGTCAGCTTTTAGTTCTACGCTCTTTTTGTCTACTACCTTAATTATCGGTTCTTCAATTATCGGTTCTTCCTCAGCTACCGCCGGCTCAACTACTTCCTCAGGCTCTGCTACTACTGGTTTAGACATGGGCAGAGGGCGGGCATTGGCCCCGGCATCCAGAAAATCGCAAAACAACATCCAGTTGCCCATGTAGGGCTTTATCGCCGATAGCATTTCCGGCGCAAACTCGGTCTTTTTATGAACCTCGAGCGCTGCCAGATACCTAACCGGAACAAAGTAGGGAAATGTTTGCCGAAACAAAGCAATACTACTCTGGTCGCCTTCGGTGAGTGTATCCGGGCTATCCAGCAGGGTCGTTATGTATTGTATAGACGATTGATTGGTCATTGTACGAATGAGGCTACCAATTTACAAAAGCTTTGTTAAAAATATCATCTGCTAATTGATTTCCTATATCCTGAATCAGTGCATTTTCAACGTTTTGCAATATCTGCGAAGCGTCGAAATCGGAAAAGCGGGTAAATGTCTGTGTGAAATTAGCCTTTTCGTTCAGTCTGTTCTTAAACTCTATCTGCACGCTTATGGTCAATCTGTTTTTTGTGGCCAGCTGCACGCTTTGGGCGCCGGTAACCGTAACCTCATAACCCGTCACCGCCCCCGACAAGTCGTAGTCGGCATCATCCTTCGTTACCGGCTTCAGGCCTGTTTGCGACAGTATGCGGCTCCTTACTTTATCGGTGATGGTACTGCTCAGGCTTGGCACTATATTGCGCGCCCTGTTTTCTATCTGGTGTATATTTATGTTCTTGCCCTCTATGGTTGCGCCCGAAAAACTGTAAATACCGCAACCGCTCAATGCCAACAGCATTAAGGGAAGCGCCAGTATCAAAAAACGATTTGCAAGCATACGTTGTGCAAAAATAGACCATTTTATCCGTATAATAAGTTAATGCCTCGGCCAACCGGCGCTGCGGAGCTATTATTTACCGATTAAAAGGCGCGTTGCGCCGCCGCAATACCCTACCCGTCAATAAATAACCCACAATACGCGCTAACTTTGCCGCCTAAAAAAATACCAACCGATGGATCTTAGCGATGCGGTGTTACAACGGGTTTCTGTGCATTATGTAGGCAATAAAGGCAATGGCGATGAACTGATCACCTCTAAAGCGCCGCTGGAACTGCGCGACGATGAACGCATAATAATGCGCAGCGCCTTTTTGAGCAGATTTAATCTTGAATCAGAACGTTATGCCTTCAACCACCTTGTGTCGCTCGACTATAACGAAGTGTATAACTACTGCCTTAACACCCTTGCCGAAACCGAAACTTTTCAGCAAAATGCTATAAACATCGCCAAATGCCTGCACGAGGCCACCGAGCACCCGAAAATTAAGGCAGGCGACCTGTATATATGCTATTTTGAAAATTGCGAAGTGGAAGGCGCCTTTGTAGATGCGATAGGCATCTTTAAAACCGAAACAAAAAATAACTTTCTGGATCTGGAACTGGGCGAGAATAAAGAATTTAAGTTTGAACTGCGCGTAGGGGTAGATGCAGCCAAATTCGACAAGGGCTGCCTCGTGTTTCCAACCAATGCAGAAAACGGTTTTGACGTACTGCTCTTCGATAGCGCAAACAAGGGAGAGGAAGCGGTGTTTTGGCGCGAAACATTTCTGAATGTATTGCCGCAAGCCACCGCCTATTTTCAAACCAATCAGTTCCTGACCCTCACCAAACAATTTATAGCTAAGCAACTGCCGGAAGAACGCGAAATAACCAAAACCGACCAGATAGACCTGCTCAACAAAACGGTAGAATATTTCCGCGGCAACGAATCGTTTGATAAAAAACAATTTGAAGAAGAGGTATTTCACGACCCAGCCGTTATCAGCGCTTTCCGCAACTTCGAAACCACCTATGCCGAAGCCAAAGACATAGAAGTAGCCGACAATTTCGACATCTCGTTACAGGCTGTGAAAAAACAAGCCAAAGTGTTCAAGAGCGTACTAAAACTCGACAAAAACTTCCACGTATACATACACGGCGACAAAAGCCTCATAGAAAAAGGCTTCGACCCGGTAACGGGAAAACACTTTTATAAGATATATTTTGATGAGGAGGAGTAGAGGGGGTATACATCACAAATAAAGCGGATTACACGAAACTACCTCAGTAAGATTTTGTATATTTGTACTAATGTCACGCGATTCAAAATTAGACAACATAAAATCTACGGTAGCATCTTTGCTACCTGATGCACGGGTATGGTTGTTTGGATCGCGGGCAAAAGGTAACTATGACAATTATAGCGATTACGACTTACTGGTAATAACACCTAACCAACTCACAAGAGCGGAACGTCTAAAATGCACTAATCAACTCAATTGGGCTATTGTAAAAGCTATTCATGCCCCAATCGACATATTGCTATTCAGTGAAGCTGAAATACGCGAAAAGCAAGAGTTGCCAGGACATATTGTTCGGTCGGCTATAAACGAAGGAGTGGCATTATGACGGAGTCATTAAAAAAATATATCAAAGCTTGGTTAGTTAAAGCAGAGCATGATATTTTGAGCGCTCAGCGGCTAATCGATATAGAACCCATGATTTTAGATACGGCCTGTTTTCATTGTCAACAGGCCGTAGAAAAATCACTCAAAGCATATCTTTGTTATATGGGTAAGGACATTCAAAGGACACATGATATAATGTTTCTGTTACTTGAATGCGCAAATTTCAATCCTATATTCAGCACAATTGACCCCTCGTCGATAAACGACTATGCAGTGCTTGGTCGATATCCAGATTCCGCCCTGATGCCGGATGAATTTGAAGCTAAAAATTTGTATAAACTGGCTGTTGATGTGAATGAAATAGTGAAAAAATTAATAATTTTCACTTAATGCAATTATTGGCAGAAATTAAGTTACCTATCGTTGTTCTTAGTTAACGTGTCTTTGTTTTTACTTCTTCCCAAGTATATCCGTCTGGCTCGAGAGATCCTTCGGAATCTTGCGCCAGACGACAACAACCTCCGTAATATTTTGTAT
>CAZLPE010000120.1:0-11408 GCA_964561325.1 uncultured Flavipsychrobacter sp. | reverse complement strand
ATCAACAAAGTCTTTTACATTTCTTGTAATGAGTACAAAATTGTTGACAATTGCGGTAGCAGCCACTATGGCATCGGGCAATTTCATTTTATATTTCTTACGCAATTGAATGGCGGTGTTAGCCACTGTGGTATTCAACTCATAAATAGTAGCAAACTCAATAAAATCCTCAGTTGCTTTTGTAGCGTACTTACTCCCCAATAATTCAATTTTGTTGACGATTGACACATTAAACTCAGTATCAATAACAGAAGAAACAAACTCATGAATATGCTGAGGAAGTATTTTACCCTGAAATTCAATCAAAATATTTGTATCCACTAAAAATCTCGGCCCCATTCCTCGCGACTTTTTGCAACTTCATTGAGCATATTCATAGCATTTTCTTTAGACAAAGTTCCGGCAAAATCAGAGGGTTTACTTTTTTTCCTATCGGATGCATTACTTGCGCTTATCTCATACAGTAGCACGCCAATCTCTTTCCCCACAAACTCTTTTGGAATATGGATGGAAATATCTTGGTTCTCAGGAACTATTACTGTAGTTACCATAGTGTTGTATTTTATTGACTAAGTCCTAATCAGGGAGCTATTTGTAAAAATAAAACTAAATAAGCAATAAACCCACAAGCTTGGTTCTTTACCCCTCCCTCTAAACCGCGATGGGCAGCCTTGCTGCGCAGTTATTCTTTACTCCGCATCTACCCATGCGCCTTCGTCTTTTATCAGGCTTATCAGCTCGGCTACGGCTATTTCGCTGGGTATGTTTTTCTTTACTACTTCTTTGCCGCGGTATAGGGTTATTTTGCCGGCGCCGCTGCCTACGTAGCCAAAATCGGCATCGGCCATTTCGCCGGGGCCATTTACTATGCAGCCCATTATCGCTATTTTCACCCCTTTCAGGTGATTGGTAGAGGCGCGTATCTTGGCCGTGGTTTCTTGCAGGTCGAACAGCGTGCGGCCGCAACTTGGGCAGCTTATATACTCGGTTTTGCTTATGCGCGTGCGGCTGGCCTGTAGTATAGAGAAAGCAGTATTGTTTACAAACCGCTCGTGGTTGTCTACTTTCATTATCGTGCGGCCCACATTGTTCTGCCGCGCTATATCTATAGGGCTGCTCAGCAGCATCAGTCCGTCGCCAAAACCATCCAGCAGCAGCCCGCCGGCCACTACGGCAAAGTCTATCAGTTGTTTATCTATCGTTGTTCCGGGGGCGTATACCTGTAGTATCGCCGGGCATTCTATACCACGGTCTATCAGCATGGTCATAAAGTTGCGTATCAGGCGCATAGCGTCGTCGCCTTCGCCGGTCAGCATCAGTACCGCATTTTTATCGGCTGCCAGTTTGTTCAGCAAAGCGGCATTATCATCATCGCCGCCGGCAGGTACTGTATAGGTTACAAAATGTACTACCCCGGCAGTAGTCTCGTCGGCAATGTAGGCTTCGTCGGTCAGCACAGGGTGATACTTCTTATGGTCGGGCGCATTGAGCCATGCGGCATGGTCGCACAATACCTGTAGCGTACCCGGCAGCTCGAAGCCCACCACATTGCCACCGGTATATATATAGTCGGCGGCGCCGTCGCTTATGTTCCATTTGTCGGTGTCGGCATTGTAGGTATAGCCTATAGCGGTAAGGTCGGCCGGCGCGATATGGGCGCCATATCCGGCAAAGTTTGCAGCCACCACCGGCACTTGGTGCCCGCCTGTATTGCCAACCGCCCGGGTATTGCGCCGCTTGTACGAAAACGGACTGTAGGGCAATTTTACCATTGTATCGGCTGCGGCGGGCCCGGCGGACTGCGCCCTTGCTGCATACCGGCTCACAATATCCTTGCACACCGGTATCTCAAATTCGGGATCCTCCGTGAGCGATACCCTTATTGTGTCGCCTATGCCGTCTTCCAGCAGCGAGCCTATACCTATGGCGCTTTTTATGCGGCCGTCTTCGCCGTCGCCGGCTTCGGTCACGCCCAGGTGCAGCGGGTATAGTTCGCCAAACTCCTCATACATTTTCTGCACCAGCAGGCGGTAGGCTTGCACCATTACCTGCGGGTTGCTCGATTTCATGCTCAGTATTATCTGGTGGTAGTCTTCGTCGCGGGCTATGCGCAAAAACTCCATTGCGCTCTCCACCATACCTATCGGCGAATCGCCGTAGCGGCTCATAATCCTGTCGCTCAGCGACCCGTGATTGGCGCCTATGCGCATAGCTGTGCCATATTCGCGGCATATACGCACCAGCGGCGTAAAACGCTCTCGAATGCGCTGCACTTCGGCGGCATATTCTGCATCGTTATATTCTATGAAGTCAAACCTTTTTTTATCGGCATAGTTGCCCGGGTTGACCCTTACCTTCTCTACTATGCGGGCCGCTATTTCGGCGGCATTTGGGGTAAAATGTATGTCGGCTATCAGCGGCGTGTCGTATCCACGTGCGCGTAGTTCGTTTTTTATGTTCAGCAGGTTTTCTGCTTCGTTTTTGCTTGGGGCCGTTATCCGCACCAGTTCGGCGCCCGCCTCTATACACCTTATGCACTGCGCCACAGTGGCGGCGGTGTCCATGGTGTTGGTGGTGGTCATGGTTTGTATGCGTATCGGGTGACCCGCGCCCAGCGTCAGCGCGCCTATCTTCACTTCTCGGGTAGGTAGTCGTTCGTACTTATTGAGCGATGCACAGTATACATTCATAATCAACGGTTTCAGCAGTTAACGCTATTTTCAGGACTAAGCGCCGGCACAAAATTTATAACCGGCAAAGCGCTATTGCGCTACCGGACAAAGTTAACCGAAATGCCTTCATCTTTTTTGCAGGGATAAATGTATAACCATAATAAAAAGGTAAAAATCGCTAACACAATGTTTTGTAATTTTGTATTTTTAGAACAAACAATAGTATTTTAGCAGAATAGTATCTTATAGTGGATGGAATACGAAATTAGACTTTCAGGTAAATTTAAATATGTTCAGGAAGGCGAAGGGGAGCCGTTAGTGCTGCTCCATGGTTTGTTTGGCGCATTGAGTAACTTCAAAGACCTGGTAGATCATTTTAAAAAAACGCACAAGGTAATTATACCGCTGCTTCCTTTATACGATCTTACGCTGCTCGAAACAAGTGTATCGGGGCTTTCTAAGCACGTTGCAAAATTTATAGAACATCAGAAATTAAGAAACATTCACCTGCTCGGCAACTCGCTGGGCGGCCATGTAGGCTTGGTATATACCCTAAAACACCTCGATGTAGTAAAAAGCATCACCCTTACAGGCAGCTCAGGGCTGTTTGAAAACGGTATGGGCGAAACCTACCCCAAAAGAGGCGACTACAACTACGTACAGAAAAAAACCGAACTCACCTTCTACGACCCCAAGGTAGCCACCAAAGAACTGGTAGACGAGGTGTTTGGCATCATCAACAACCGACTGAAAGCGCTGAAAATAATTGCGCTGGCGCGCTCGGCCATACGCCACAATCTGGGCGACGAGCTACAAGAAATAAAAATACCTACCTGCCTTATTTGGGGAAAGAACGATACGATCACTCCGCCAATGGTGGCTGAAGAATTTCATAAATTACTGCCTAATTCAGAATTGCACTGGATAGACAAATGCGGTCATGCGCCAATGATGGAGGTTCCGGACGAATTCAATAAGATATTGTCGTCGTTTCTTGAAAAATGCAAATAAATGCAGGCGCTGCGCGATGATAATTGGAGCGCAAAATATTATGGGGTTGCCTTATTTTTGCTACAATACATACGCTGCCGCCCAATAAGCCAATAATAAAATTATCTGGCCTGCGTTTTGTATTACCTGTAGTATATCACAACCATTATGAGCTTAGAATTGTTGATTTCGCCATCTGTACCTATTCTGGAGCCCGATGATACCGGCGAACGCGCGCTTGCTGCCATGGAGGAAAACAGATACACGCAACTGCCCCTTGTGGCCGACGACCATTATGTGGCGCTGATACAGGAAGCCGATATGCTGGACTGGAACCGACCAGAATCGACGCTGGGCGCTTCGCAGTTTCTCAATTACAAGCCGGCAGTAGCGGCATCGGCGCACCCGTTTGAGGCTATAAAACTGGCCAACCAGCTAAATCTATGCGTGCTGCCTGTGATAGATAACGAACACAGGTATCTGGGCGCCATAACGCGCGAAACACTGGTAAAATACATAGCCGAAAACAGCGGCATCAGTACGCCGGGCGGAATAATAACGCTGGAAATTGCCCCGCGCAACTATTCGCTCTACGAGATAGCGCGCATCTGCGAAAACGAAGATGTAGCTATTACCACTACGCAGGTGCACACCAACGAACGCGGTATGCTGGAAGTGACCCTAAAACTAAACCGCACTGCGCTGGACGGCGTAGTATCTTCGTTCGAACGCCACAAGTACAAGGTAACAGAGGTGTTTGGCGATATAGAAAAAGACGAAAACATCACAAGCAAGTACCAATTGCTTATGAACTACATAAATATGTGATAACAGAACGATGATAGCAATTGATAATGTACTGCTCAGCGATGAGCTAATAGACGAACAATTTGTTTGCGACCTGACCCGCTGCAAAGGCGGATGCTGTGTAGACGGCGACTGCGGCGCCCCGCTAACGGAAGAAGAAACGCAAATTATTGCGCGCATCTATCCGGGCATCAAGTCTTATCTGGACCCACAGTATATACCTGAAATAGAGCGTCAGGGCACGCATGTAGACGACGATGAGTTTGGCCTGGTAACCCCTACTGTAAATGGCGGCATATGCGTATATGGCTATACCGATGAGGCAGGAGTAGTAAAATGCGGTATAGAGAAAGCATGGAAAGCGGGCGCTACCGATTTTCGTAAGCCGGTATCGTGCCACCTGTTCCCGATACGCATTACAGAATATCCCGGTTACGAAGCCGTAAACTACGAGCCCCGCGAAACGCTGTGCAAACCCGCTTGCAACCTGGGCTCAAAACTTAAAGTGCCTGTATATGTGTTTCTTAAAGAGGCTATTGTGCGCAAATATGGAGAAGACTTCTATGGCGCGATAGACGCTATTGCCCAGAAGCGAAAGAACGGCGAAGGTTATTAACCCCTATCGCCAAAAACAAACAACTACATTACAACCGATATTATACTTATTAATAAGCCCTGCACTTACCGGCAGGGCTTATTAATTAACAAAATACTATATCCAGCCGTTATTATGCAGTACTTTGGCTATCTGCACCGCATTGGTAGCGGCGCCCTTACGTAGGTTGTCGGACACTATCCAGCAGTTTAGGGTGTTGGGCTGCGAATAGTCGCGCCGTATGCGCCCCACAAATACATCGTCTTTTCCGGCGGCGTCTATAGGCATGGGGTATGCCTGCATACCGGGATTATCTACCACTACTACACCGGGCGTTGTGCCTAGTAGTTGCTTTACGTCGCTCTCGTAAAAGTCGCGCAGCAACTCTATGTTCACACTCTCGCTGTGCGAGCTGGTTACCGGCACCCTTACCGTTGTGGCAGATACTTTTATGCTATCGTCGCCCATTATTTTACAGGTTTCCAGCGCCATTTTCATTTCTTCCTTCGTATATCCGTTGTCGGTAAACACATCTATCTGGGGCACAACATTCAGGTCTATGGTATGGGCAAAAGCCTTTACCTCTGCATTGCCTGCACGTTGCGCCATCAGCTCGGTTACGCCCTTCATACCCGCGCCCGATACCGACTGGTAGGTGCTCACCACCACGCGTTTTATGCCATAATGCTTGTGCAGCGGGGCCAGCGCCATCACCATTTGTATGGTCGAGCAGTTGGGGTTGGCTATTATCATATCGGTCTCGGTAAGGGTGTGTCCGTTTACCTCGGGCACTACCAGTTTTATATCGGCATGCATGCGCCATGCCGACGAATTGTCTACCACCCGGCAACCCACTGCTGCAAACTGGGGCGCGAGCTCGAGCGAAGTAGCGCCGCCCGCCGAAAACAGCGCCAGCGCAGGCCTCTGGGCTATTGCAGTAGCGGCATTCACCACCTTGTAGGCTTTGCCCTTGTACATCACCTCGCTGCCCACGCTTTTCTCGGTGGCTACCGGTATCAATTCGGTAACCGGAAAATTGCGTTCTTCCAGTATTTTCAGCATCATTCCGCCCACAAGCCCTGTGGCGCCTACTACGGCTACTTTCATATTGTTGGTTTTATATTGGTATTCGGTGGTTTACTGTTGGTAGCGGCGCCCTTGCAGAGCCTTTGCGCTATAGTGCAAAACTACAATTTATTACACCGCGCCCACAAACGAAAAAGCCAGTATTTACCCAAAAAAAGAAACACCTGCGCGACAAAGCCATGCAGGTGTTTCGTAAACTATGGCATAACTGCCGGTTATTTTCTTATCTCGAAATTAGCGAGGTTGATAAACTCATTTACACGTGTTTCAATCTCTTCTGCTGTAAGCTCTTGCATACGAGAAGGGCCAAATTTCTCTACGCAGAACGAAGCCAGCGCAGAACCCATAATTACGGCAGCCTTCATGTTCTCGAAAGTTACATCGTTTATGCGGGCAAGATAGCCTATGAAACCGCCTGCAAAAGTGTCGCCGGCGCCGGTTGGGTCGAATACATCTTCGAGCGGCAATGCAGGAGCTGCAAATATCTGCTCGTTAAAGAACAACAATGCGCCATGCTCACCCTTCTTAATAATCAGGTATTTAGGGCCCATAGCTTGTATTTTCTTAGCGGCTTTCACCAGGCTGTATTCGCCGCTTAGCTGGCGCGCTTCGCTATCGTTCACCATCAGCAGGTCTACCATGCCCAGTATCGTGCGCAGGTCGTCCATAGCCACATCCATCCAGAAGTTCATGGTGTCCATGATCACCAGTTTCGGGCGTTTAGTCAACTGCTTCATCACGCTGATCTGCACTGCGGGAGCCAGATTGCCCAGCATCACATATTCGCTACCCTGATAGCTTTCAGGAATTTTCGGATCAAATTGCGCCAATACGTTAAGGTCTGTTACCAGCGTATCGCGGGTATTCATGTCCAGATGATACTTACCGCTCCAGAAAAAACTCTTACCATCGGGCACCACTTCCAAACCGTCAAAAGACACTCCGCGAGCTTCCAGCGCAGCTATTTCTTCTTGTGGAAAATCGCCGCCAACTATAGAAACCATGTTAATAGGTTTAGCAAAATTAGACGCCGCCCATGCAGCATAAGTGCCAGAGCCGCCAATTATACGGTCTACTTTGCCAAACGGAGTTTCCAGCGCATCGAAGGCCATTGTGCCTACTAATAATAAAGACATACGTTTTTGAAATTTTCAACAAATGTAATGCTACTATCTCAAAGTTGCATAGCGACAAATAACAACTATGGCCGCCATAGCAATAAATAATTGCGTGGCGACCATAAAATCTTAAAAGTGATAATTATTTCAATAGCTATTTTGCGCTACTCCTCAACTCCGCTATTCCTCTTCATCGTTCCAGCTCTTGAGCGATGTTTTTATTTCCCTGAAACAAATAACGTTATACCAAAACGCTATAATAACAATTACACCCTCTCTGATAATTTCATAAAACCGTATATTCTCTGGCATGCCTCGCTTTAGCGACAGGTACAACTCTCCCTTGAACAAAAAGTAGAAAGCTATACCAAAGGCCATGGCAAAAAAGTAATAAATACGCTGCTTTTTGTTGATATCTGGCGGGTTGATCACAAAATTGATGATGTTGCTGGCTATCTGCAACAACACCAGCCCTAACAGTATAAGAAAATAAGGATTATCGCTTTCGGTATCAAGATTAATGAGGTATAACACAAATAGTATGCCCTGCACTGCCGGGTCTACGATCTTAAATACAAGTACATTATTATTCCTACGGTTCAGGGTTTTACTGCTGACGTGCCTTCGTCTTCTTTTTTTACTGCTCATTATCACAAAATTACCGCTAAAATATTAAAATTCTGATACGAATTAATCAAATCCGAGATTGTAGTTTAGATTTACATGATGAAAGCAATGATTTTTGCGGCCGGCTTGGGTTCGCGCCTGCGACCGCTTACCAACCACGTGCCCAAGGCGCTGGTGAAGATAAATGGCAAAACATTGTTGGAACACGCCATTGGCTTTTTGCAGCATTATGCCATATACGATGTGATCGTCAACATCCATCATTTTGCGCCCGTAATGGAACGTACTATATTGGAAAACAAAGGCTTTGGTAGCCGCATAACCATATCGGACGAGCGCGACGAGGTGCTGGAGACCGGCGGCGGACTGAAAAAAGCGGCGCATTTTTTTGCCGGCGAAAAAGACTTTGTGGTGATTAATGTAGATGTGCTCACCAATCTGCACCTTGCTGATATGATAACGGCGCACAGGCGCAGCGGAGCGCTGGGTACGCTGGCGGTAATGGACCGACCATCGTCGCGGCATCTGCTGTTCGGCCAGCAAATGCAACTGTGCGGCTGGGTAAATAATACAACCAGCGAACGCCGTATAGCACGACCGGATACACCCGTAACGCCTTTCGCATTCAGCGGCATACAGGTGCTGTCGGGCCAACTGTTGGAGCAAATACCCTTCACCGGTAAATTCTCTCTTATAGATCTATATCTGCACCTTGCAGCCACCCAACACATAGCTGGCTACAACCATACCGGAGACCTGTTTCTGGATGTGGGCAAACCGGAAAGCATAGAAAAAGCCGAAGAATTGTTTCTGGAGGCCAGAAAAAGACGCTAATACCTAACGATTGACTACCTTTTGCAGGTGTTTTGAGGCGATACAATGCCTCAAAACACCTTTTTACATTTATTAATATCAAATTAACCGCTGCGTAATATTCTCTTTATACCAAAGTTGTCATTTTGCTAAACAAAATGCTGCGGCAACGACAAAATGGCTAAAAGATCTGTAGATATTGTAGTGCTGTCCGACATTCACCTCGGCACCTATGGTTGTCATGCAACCGAACTATTGCGGTATCTGAAGAGCATTAAACCGAAGGCTGTAGTGCTGAATGGCGATATTATAGATATCTGGCAGTTTAGCAAGCGATATTGGCCCAATACGCACATGATGGTAATAAAACACCTGATAGGCCTTATAGCTAAAGATATACCCGTATACTACATACCCGGCAATCACGACGAGATGCTCAGGCGATTCAAAGGTTTTCAACTGGGATCTCTGAAAATAACCAACAAACTATCGCTAAAAATAGATAATTCGAGAGTGTGGCTGTTTCATGGCGATGTGTTTGATGTGGTGATGCAACATAGCAAATGGCTGGCAAGACTGGGCGCCATAGGCTACGATGCGCTGATAGTCATCAACAGCATGGTCAACTATATTTCAGAAAAGCTGGGGCGAGGCAAAATTTCATTTTCTAAAAAAGTAAAGAACAGCGTAAAAAGCGCCGTAAAATTCATCAACAGCTTTGAAGATACTGTGTGCGCTATAGCGGCCGAAAACAAATATGACTATGTGGTGTGCGGACACATACACCATCCCGACATAAAAAAAGTAGACACAAAACACGGCAGTGTGGTGTATATGAATTCGGGCGACTGGATAGAAAACCTTACCGGACTGGAGTATAACGAAGGACGCTGGAGCATATACAGCTATGCCGAAGACCTGGTGGCGCAGGCCATAGACATAGGTAAGAAAAAACACGAGAAAGACTCGGCAAAAGCCATGATGGCCAGCCTGATGCTGGAACTGAATATGAGGCCGGAAAGAACAACCAAACCAGACGCAATGGCCGACGATATAAACGAGGCTGCATAACATATTCCCGCTTTCCCCAATTTACTGCAACAAGAATGAAAATATTATTTGCTATTCAGGGCACCGGCAATGGTCACCTGAGCAGGGCCAGAGACGTGTATCCCGAACTTGCCCGCCACGGCGATGTAGATGTGCTGGTAAGCGGCATACAGGCCGATGTGCAGGCGCCTTTCCCCATAAAATACCGCCTGTATGGCATGAGCTTTATTTTTGGCAAGCGCGGCGGCGTAGATATATTACTGACTGCGCGGAAGCTGAAACTGATGCAAATGGTAAAAGACATCAGGGAGTTTCCCATAGAGCAGTACGATTTGGTTATCAACGATTTTGAGCCGGTGTCGGCATGGGCGTGCAAGCTGAAGGGGAAGACCTGTATATCGCTTAGCCACCAGTGCGCCGTGCTGCACCCCGTTGCGCCCAAGCCGAACTTTCGCGACCCAATGGGCGAGCTGATACTAAAACACTACGCCCCTACTACGCATGCTTATGGCTTTCACTTCAAGAGCTTTGGCGAGCGCATATACACCCCTGTAATAAGACAGGAAATAAGAAATTTGACGCCGGCGAACCTTGGTCACTATACAGTGTACCTGCCCGCCTATGACGATAAAGCGATAGTAAAACACTTATCGCATTTTGGCGGCGTGCGGTGGCAGGTGTTTTCAAAACACAACAAACACCCCTTTGTATCGGGCAACATTAGCATGCAGCCTATAGATAACGCTGGGTTTACCCAAAGCCTTGCTACGAGCGCGGGCGCCTTGCTGGGCGCGGGTTTCGAGGGGCCTGCGGAGGCAATGTATCTGGGTAAAAAAGTAATGGTGATACCCATGCAAACACAGTATGAGCAACACTGCAACGCTGCGGGAGCGGCTGCAATGGGCGCCACAGTGATAAACGCACTACACGAAAAACACTATGCCGCCATACAAAACTGGATAAACAACGGCAGTGCGCCGGCAGTGAACTACCCCGACATAACCAAGGAGATAATAGAAAAAATAGTACACGCACATGCGCCCAAAAATTAGCAGGCGAATGAAACGCGGCCTGACCATAGCCTACAGCCGTAGCCTGAAATGGATAGTACTGGCTCAGGAAATAGTGGCTGCGGTATATCTGTAAAGCGGCATTACTTTGTCTTGTTGATACCCATCTGTATGAGGCCAAAAGCATACTTGAGCACGCCAAGTATCTGCGCAAAACCCAGCAGATAGTTTCGCGCAACCGCAGCATATGCCAGCCAGCAACAAAATGCCGCTATGCCCGACAAAAAATAAAACCAACGCCAACGCAACGGGCTCAACAGTCCGCTGGCTATTGATGCGTTAACGGGAAAGCAGGCTACGATATGCACAGCTGCAAGCACACAGCCCAATGCGCCAATAGCGATTAACAATGTCATGTAGAATAGTTCAGGGCAAAGGGTTATAAAATAGCGCTGCTGTAGTAGTATAGCAGCATATAGGCTGTAAAGGTGTGGGTAAAAACGGCGTGGAACAACGGCGTTTTATGCAACCGGCGCCCGTGAAAAAACCCGTATAGGCGCTGTGCAAAATCACGTATTCAAGAATTTTGCAGCCACGAATATTAGTCGCACATTTGATAATAAAAAAACGAAACAATATG
>CAZLPE010000119.1:1268-11449 GCA_964561325.1 uncultured Flavipsychrobacter sp. | reverse complement strand
GCGCCGACTTCTTAATAACACCCTTTTCTACAAACTACACAAAAATCCCATAGTATCTACGCCATCGGCATAGTCGGCAAGTCCGGGTTTTTGAGCATCGCCAAAAGCTACATAATCGTGACCGATAATAGCCTGAATGTCGGGACTATTGGCGAGTTGTGTTTTAAGCGTATTCACATCATCGTAAAATTTATAGTGCAGTACGCTTACAGCAGAAAAGGGCAGATCGTTTTCTACCATCAGCAGCGATTCGTTGCTCATGTAGGGTATCCTGTTGAGCAGGTAAATAGCCAGGTGGTAGTCGTAGTTGTTTTTGTATTTATTCAGGTCGGCGTATTGGTTGTGTACGTTAAAGGCTTGCAGTAATTTTGTAAAGTCGTATTCGCGCGGCACATGCACCTGTGTTACATTGCGGCATCCCAAACCATAGTATAGGTATACATCATCGGCCAGCGCCCGCAGCTCTTCGGCTGTTTCTGTTCCGTCGAGTACTGCCACCGACGTTCTGTTTTTTCGTATTATATTGGGGTATTTGCCAAAATACTGTTCAAAATATCGCGCAGTGTTATTACTGCCAGTAGCTATGTAGGCAGCGCAATTATTGAGTCTTTCGGTTATAGTCACTTGTTCGGCCACTGCGGCATTCCATTCAGTGAGCTTGCTAACAAGGTGTTTTAGCAATACTTCATCCTTCGACGACAGTTTTAGCGCAAGATAATGGCCGCTCATAAACCCGCACAAAAAGTCATGAAAACCTACGAGCGGAATATTGCCCGCCATTACTATGCCAACCAGTTTAGCATTTGTGGGCAAGGTGTAAGACGCCATCCAGCTTTCCAGTGCGCTGCGCTGCAGTAGCTGCGATACAATGGCATTTATAGCAAGGTCTATATGCTGTTCCGTAAACCAAGGGTTAGCTTGCGCCGCACGAAATTTTATCAGGTCCCATTCGTCGCTGCTTGCCGTCATGTATTCGCCCAAACGCACCAGCAGGTCTATGCGTGTAGCAGTGTCTAAAATGCTATTCATGTAGTGCAAAATTCGGCTATTTTGGCCGTATTTTGGCAAAAATTGGCTAATAAATAGATGGATATTCGCTTCCGTATTTGAAGCGAATTTGTAACTTTGTGTAGTAAAAATCTAAACAACTACAATTTCTTATGGCTATTAAAATAACCGATGAGTGTATAAACTGCGGCGCCTGCGAACCGGAATGCCCTAATAATGCGATTTATGAAGGTGGTGTAGAGTGGAGCGCTGCCGATGGTACTACAGTAAAAGGTGATTTTTTGCTAATGGATGGCACTACCACTCCTGCAGATGCGCCACATGAGCCTGTAGCAGTAGATACTTACTATATCACTCCCCATAAATGCACAGAATGTCAGGGTTTCCACGACGAGCCACAGTGCGCTGCTGTTTGCCCGGTAGATTGCTGCGTGCCCGACGAAATGTACAGAGAAACAGTAGATGAGCTGTTAGCTAAGAAAGAACGTATGCATATGTAATATTCAATAAACAATAAGCCCCTCACATCGAGGGGCTTATTGTTTATTGCTATTGTGCCATTACTTTCGTTTGATATTGCCTATTTTTTTCCAGCTCCGGTCGCCCTTTTGTTTGCCGAAATTATCTATTTCGGTGGCCAGTTGTTTCAAAAAGCCAGGACCCCAGCCTGCATTGTATATTTTCTTCGTTTTGTTTGTATACTTTATTTCGTAAATGATGCCCGGTAGGTCGGGTATTCTATTGTCGTATTCATCCAGGCAGGTATCTACCTTGTATTCCTTAAATTTAGAGATAACTTCCTGTGTTTTCAGCGCAGCCAGTTTTTTGGTGAAAATGCCGGTATCGGGCAGGTTCATTGTTGCAGTGTAAGTTACCAGTCCTGATTTATTCAATTCGATGGTATAGTCAGGGCAACGACCATAGCAAGTGGTTCTGTGCATGGATACAGATATAATTTCGTTGGTGGCCTGAGTTTTCTTTTTCTTCTTTGTGCGCGCATCAGCCGAAAAACCTACCGCTATCGCCAACAGGAACAGGATTATTTTCTTCATTTTCTTTAATTTACAAGCCCAAAGATACTTTTAAAATAATGATTTTTTAAGTCGCCCCCTTGTCGCTGCTGTTTGTCTTGCATGTTTTTTGAATCTGATTCAGAAATATGTTCAACACTTTGCAGGCAAACAGGGTATATGTTATTTTATAAGTAAATCGGGTGATTTTTGTGATTACTATACACCATGCAAATATGCTGCCAAAAGAAGTGCAAGAAGAAGTTTTTTACCAATTAGCATTAATAAATGTGCCGGGTATAGGCGCCAAAACCGGCAGGTTATTGCTGGAGCGGTTTGGTAGCGCTATAAATGTTTTTAAGGCTCCGCTTAAAGAGTTGAGAGTTGTGGAGGGAGTAGGGGAGTTTAAAGTGCGTGGTTTTAAGGATGCCGACTTGCTATTGAAGGCAGGTAAGGAACTGGATCATGTTATAAAACACAACATCAACGTATATTATCAGAACGGACCATATCCTAAAAGACTGATGAATTGTGCGGATGCTCCGCTCGTGTTGTTTGGGAAAGGCAATGCCGACTTTGATGCAGCAAAAGTGGTGGCTATAGTTGGCACCAGAAAAAATACGGATTACGGAGTAAAGCTAACCGAAGAGCTTGTGGAAGGCCTGAAAGCGTTGGGCAATGTGCTGATAGTAAGCGGACTGGCCCTGGGTATAGATGCGGTGGCGCATAAGAAATGCGTGCAGTGCGGTGTGCCAACGGTAGGTGTATTAGGTCATGGGCTGGATAGAATTTATCCTGCAATTAATAAAGACTTGGCTACCCAAATGTTGGCCAATGGCGGATTGCTCACAGAGTATCCGTCTGATACAATACCAGATCGCAATAATTTTCCGATGCGCAATAGAATTGTAGCCGGCATGAGCGATGTGACCGTAGTGGTAGAAAGTCATATATCGGGCGGCGCATTGATAACAGCGCATATGGCCAGCGGATATAACAGAGAGGTGGCTGCATTTCCCGGCAGGGTAAGCGATACCCGTAGCGCCGGATGCAATGAACTGATAAGAACAAATGTGGCGGCTATGGTAAGCAAGGCCGACGACCTAATAGATATGATGAACTGGAGCAAGGAAACAAAACCGAAAACAGTGCAAAAACAGTTGTTCCTTGCTCTTACTGCCGATGAACAGAAAATAATAGATTTACTGCAAACAAAGGAAACTGTACATTCCGATGAGCTGTTTCACCATACAGGGTTGGCAAGTTCGCAGTTGGCGGCAACCTTACTTGGGTTAGAAATGCAGGGAGTAATTAAAACGCTGCCCGGCAAGAATTATAAAATTTTTTGACCGTGTTTCAACTTTACTCCCGAAATCGCCTGAAATGCTCGCCGTTGCCTTCTCTTCTTTGTTCCAGACGTCTTTTCAATAACTGTTTAAACTCCCGTTCGGCCACATACAGTTCTGCGAGTTGTTGCGCGGATATAGTTTTAAGGAATCGGTCGTTGTATTTTCTTTTGATCTCAATTACTTTTTCCTGGTAGTCCAGATTGTCGTCTACTAATTGTCGAGCAGTAGCGTTGTCGGCATCCTGCAGGTTTTTGTCTTTGCATTTTACAAAGTACGATTTGCGTGTACTACGTATTTCTGCCTCATATTCATTGTACACGGGCACAAAGCCAGTTGCCTGATCTGCAGACAGGTGCAGCCTGTCTGTGATGTAAGCCACTTTGGCCGCATGTATGCGCTCTATTGGGCGCCCGTCTTGCGTCCATCCTGATTGAATGTAAGTGAAAAATAAAATTATCAATCCAATATACTTTTTCATAACTGTATTTTCGGGTTTCCTTTGCTGATATTAATTTAATGTGCGCCGCCGCAACTATATGCGTTTAGTCCCATCCTGTTTCGTTGAGGTATTCAACAATTTCTGTATTATTAATGGGCAAGGCTGTAATGGTTGAATTGCCAACAACAGTTTCGGCATCGTCTTTTTCTATGTGCAACATATATTCGGTTATTTCGCTATCGGCAGCATTTGCCAGTATTGTTTCGTGGCGCACTGCCGCCGGTGTATAATACGATGTATAGCATGTAAGCGCTGCTCCTATTACAAGCATAGCTGCAATACTCCATTTTAAATAGCTCAACCATCTATTGCTGATTTTTGGCGCTGCCGGCTTGGTAGCTACTTTTGAAAGTATAAGATCAGGTAGCGATTCGAAATAATTTTCCGGTACAGAATAGGGCGTGTTTTTTTGCGCATCGTTGGTATCAGCGTGTAGTGCAGCAGACACAAAATTGTCTGTTGCCGATTCGAAATACCCTTGCGGAACAACATAGGGTGTTTTAGCTTGCGGCGGTAGGCTATATTGCAAATGCTCGTTTTGATACTCCATCTTGTTTATTACTTCCGCCCCCAGCTTTGCAAAATAACATTCGGGTATGGCATAGGGCATAGTGCGCGGCATTCCTGCAAGGCTGCTGCCCATTTCTTCCAGTTCTGCTACTATTTCCTGCTTGGTACTCATACTATTTGTTCGACAATTGTTGGTTTCAAAAGTTTAATTTTGTTTTAAGTAACTCTCTACCTTCTTTACGGCATGATGGTAAGAAGCTTTTAAGGCTCCAACTGATGTGCTCAATACCTCAGACATTTGTTCGTAGGGCATTTCATCGTAATAGCGCAAGTTGAACACGATAGCTTGTTTTTCGGGCAATGTATGTATAGCTTGTTGTAATTTCCACTCTATCTTGTTGGGATCGAAATGCTCCTGCGCAGTCAGTCGGTCAGAAAATGCGTTTTCGTTGCCGCTTAATGAAATAGCAATTCGTTTTTTCTTTTGCTCCATCCATGTTAAGGTTTCGTTGGTAGCAATACGGTATAGCCAGGTGTAAAGATGAGCGTCGCCCCTAAAATCGCCAATGTTTTTCCAGACCTTAATAAAAACATTCTGTATGATATCGTTTGTGTCTTCGTGGTCTATCACCAGCCGGCGAATGTGCCAGTACAGACGTTCCTGATATTTGCGCACCAACTGGCTAAAGGCCGCTTCGCGCCGGCTGTCATCCTTTAGTGATGCAAGTAGTATCTGATCGTCGGTATGATTGCCGCTAAACTGCATTCGATATTTTATTGAACGATAAGACCGTTTTTATTGCGTTAGGTTTAAAAGCGCTATTTTATGAATTCAGCTGCCGGTTTTAAGCATCTATACATTTTGTTATGTCCACACCCATTGCACCTGCCCATGGCTGTATTGGGTAATCGTTCCGTTTTCGAGCTGCACATTGAGCATACCATTGGCTTCTACGTCCAGAATGGTAATCGCCCAGGTATTTTCTCCGTCAGTGAATTGCTGAGTAGCGCCAATGTGGTACAGCATATTGTTGTATTGTTTTAGCGCATCGGTATAGGATTGCGTAGCATTGGCTGCTTTTAGTATTTCGTTGCGCAGGAGGTAGCGCAGTTCTTGCAAATCGTATTTTTCGCCCGAGTTGGCGGCCAGCGATGTGGCAAATGGCAATGTGTCATTAAATTCAGTTTGATTGACATTTAGTCCTAACCCTATGACGGCGTGCGACCAAGTTGCGCCACGTAATACGTTTTCAATGAGTATTCCCCCTGCCTTTTTGTCATTGATAATAATATCGTTGGGCCACTTAATTTTAAGTTGCCATTTGTCGTTCAATTTTGCCAAAACATTTGCAATTGCCACCGTTATTGCGGCATTAAATGCGAATTGGGCAGAAATTGGCGTTTTAGGTTGCACAACTATACTCATAAGCAGGCTCTGACCCGGAACATCGATCCATGTTCGTCCGCGCTGGCCTTTTCCCCCTGTCTGTCGTCCGGCAACAATTGTCAGTCCGTGCTGTGCCTTATCGGCATCTATCAATTGCATGGCATAGTTATTGGTACTGTCTATGCAATCGAGTTCAATAATAAAGGAATCTATCAAAGTTGTGTGGTTAAGTGAGAAAAGATTTATAATTTTGGTAAGTCGTAAAGATATTGCTAAACAAAATTAAGCAACTAATAATTTGGAGCAAATAGTAACTGGAGTACAGGAAAAGAAGAAAACGGCCAGCCGTTTAACAAAAAATAGCAAACTGTTTAAGTGTATTGTCAACGCCATTCAAGATAAAAAAGGAGAGGGAATAGTATCTCTGGACCTTAGAAAAATAGACGAAGCTGTAGCCGACTACTTTATTTTGTGCGAGGCGAAGTCGAATGTGCAAATTAACGCGATTGCTCAGAATATAGAGAACGAAGTGGAGATGGAGTGTGAAGAAAGACCTTTTCATATTGAGCGAGGACCTACCTGGACTTTGGTAGACTATGTAAATATCGTGGTTCATATCTTTCATCCCGATCAAAGGTCGTTTTACAATCTGGAAGGATTATGGGAAGATGCCCCGAAAACTGAGCATTAAGCAATAATGATCTGTACTGGTCATTGTTATTGCGTGATAGTATTTTTTAGGAATTAGGACAATGCGCACAAGCAATTTGTCTTTATTAGATAAATAAATTGTAATAAGCATAACGTTTCAAACACAAAATGGAAGATAATAATCAGATACCCGGGTCAAAACCGGGAGGTGAAAACCCTAATCAGCGCAAAGGTCCCAAGTTTAATATATACTGGATCTATGGTATAATACTGGTTGCTATACTGGGCGCGCAGTTTATAGGCGGCAATTTTGGCGCAGCCACTCCTGAATTGAGTTTTCAGGATTTGAAAGTTAATTTGCAGGAAGACAAGGTGAGCAAACTTGTTGTGATCAATAACGATCACGTAGAGGTTTACGTAAAGCCCGGCGCTACCTTGCCAGCGATAGCGGGCAAAAGCCCTGCAGCCAGCAATTCTGCCAAAACCGACAAAACGCCCGCTTATTCTTTTAAGATAGGCTCCGTAGACCGGTTTGGTAAAGACTTAGACGAAGTGCAAAAAAATACGCCAGAAGCAAATAAAGTGCCTGTTATGTATGACCAACAGGGCGATTATCTGCATATTTTGTTTTCCACCTTCGTCATACCAATCATATTTATCGTAGCGATGTGGTTCCTTATTTTCCGTAAAATGGGCTCTGGCGGCGCAGGCGGCGGCGCTGGCGGAATCTTCAACATAGGGAAATCAAAAGCCCAATTGTTCGAAAAAGGTACGCGCGTGAATATCACGTTCAATGATGTAGCTGGCTTGGATGAGGCAAAAGTAGAGGTAATGGAAATTGTGGATTTCCTGAAAAATCCTAAAAAATACACAGCGCTTGGTGGTAAAATCCCTAAGGGCGCATTGCTTGTAGGCCCTCCCGGCACCGGTAAAACATTGCTTGCAAAAGCTATGGCCGGAGAAGCGCAGGTTCCATTTTTCTCTATGTCAGGTTCCGACTTTGTGGAATTGTTTGTGGGCGTGGGCGCCAGCAGGGTGCGCGATTTGTTTAAACAAGCTCGCGAAAAAGCCCCTTGTATCGTGTTTATAGATGAAATAGACGCAATAGGACGCGCACGCGGTAAAAACGTAGTAATGAGCAATGATGAGCGCGAGAACACACTCAATCAGTTGCTTGTAGAAATGGATGGCTTTAGCGGCGACAGCGGTATAATAGTACTTGCAGCTACCAACCGCCCAGATGTGCTTGATACAGCATTGTTGCGTCCAGGTCGTTTCGACAGACAGATCTCGATAGATATACCAGATGTGAAGGGTAGGGAGAAGATATTTGATGTGCATTTGAAACCCATCAAGAAATCTAAAGACCTTAATATCCGTAAGTTGGCCTTACAAACGCCCGGATTTGCCGGAGCCGACATTGCCAACATATGCAACGAAGCGGCCCTGATAGCTGCACGTAAAGGTAAAACCGAAGTAGACATGAGCGACTTCAACGACGCTATTGATCGTGTTATCGGCGGCCTTGAAAAGAAAAATAAAATAATTACTCCGGAAGAAAAGCGAATTATTGCTTACCACGAGGCTGGTCATGCTGTGTCGGGCTGGTTTTTAGAGCACGCGCATCCTTTGGTTAAGGTTACTATTGTTCCCCGCGGCGTTGCTGCCCTGGGCTACGCTCAGTACCTGCCTAAAGAAGTGTACATACGCACTACCGATCACCTGATAGACGATATGTGTATGTCGCTTGGCGGTAGGGCAGTTGAGGAGTTGATTTTCGGAAAGATATCTACAGGAGCCCTCAGCGACTTACAGCACGTAACCCGTATGGCTTATGCAATGGTGTCTATGTACGGTATGAATGAGGTTATAGGCAATATTTCGTTCTACGATCCGCAGAATGAAAATAGCTTCTCTAAGCCGTTCTCTGAAGAAACCGGTAAGATGATAGACGATGAGGTGCGTAAGCTGGTAGATATTGCATACAGACGCGTAAAGCAAATGCTAACTGACAAAACAGAAGCTGTGAAGTTGATAGCTGAAGAGTTGCTGAAACGCGAAGTGCTCTTCAAAGACGATATGGAGCGATTGATAGGTAAGCGTCCGTTTGAAGAAGATACCCAATCAACTGACGATGAGCAGGTTATAGCAGAGAATGTTAAGTCTATTTAAAATAATATAAGCCATAGTACAAATAAAGAGCGATGAATTAGTCATCGCTCTTTATTTTTGCAGCAACACCCCTATAAGGGGGAATATTGCAAGTCAATCAAATAAAGCATAATGCAGACTTTTAAGACATCGAAGGGCAGGGAGAATATTTTGAGCAAAATACGCAAGGAGTTGAACGATGCATCGACACCAATGCCATATCCTGAGGCGGAAAAAAGCGGTGCGCCGCTCTACTCATGGCCGGTAGATGATATGGAGGAAACGTTTGTAACGGCATTTGCAAAATTGGGCGGTCGTTTTGTTTTTTGTGAAAACGAACTGGAGCTTATGCAGAATATTCTATTACTTAAAGAGAGTAGGGGCTGGGACGATGTTTTATGCGCCGACCAACGCTTGCTTAAGTTGTTTCAGAATAACAAAGTGCCTAACATTATAGCAGCCGACGCCAGTCTGGAAGCGGCTGAGGTGTGCATTACAGGTTGCGAATTTCTTGTGGCGCGTACTGGTTCGGTAATGCTCAGTAGCCGCCTTAATCTCGGACGTATGTCGTCTGTTTATTTTCCTGTGCACATTGTTTTCGCCTATGCTAATCAGGTTGTTGCTGATATTGATGAAGCTTTTGCAGCCATGCGTAAGAAATATGGTACAGATTTGCCGTCAATGATGAATCTGACGACCGGGCCAAGTAGAACCGCTGATATTGAAAAGACGCTTGTAGTGGGCGTGCATGGACCCGCAGAAATATTCTGCTTCTATGTTAATGCAGATTTATAATGGCGTGTGAAATAAATGCAATAGAGGCGACCGCAGTTAGTGGTCGCCTCTATTACTTTTATATTCAGTATTATTTGGTCAGTGTTTGGTTACGCAAGCATTGTAACCGGGTTTTCCAGATGTGCTTTAAGTGTCTGCAGGAATCTTGCGCCAACCGCTCCATCTACCGTTCTGTGATCGCAGCTTAGCGTTAGTTTCATTAACTGACGCACCACTATAGCTCCGTTTTCTACAACTGGCGTTGGGGTAATTTTTCCAACGGCAAGTATGCAGCTATCCGGAGGGTTTATAATAGCCGTGAATTCGTCTATATCCATCATGCCCAGATTGCTGATGGTGAATGTATTGCCAGTGAACTCTTGTGGTTGAATTTTCTTGGTGCGCGCTTTTTCTATGAGTTTTCCGGCTTCGTCGGCTATTTGCGAAAGTGATTTTTGATCTGCAAATTTTACCACCGGAACAATCAATCCCTCATCTACAGCTACCGCAGTACCAATGTGAATATGGTGGTTCTGGCGAATGAAATCGCCCATCCACGAGCTGTTTACGGCAGGATGTTTGCGCAGGGCCATAGCACAAGCCTTTATAACCAAATCGTTGAATGAAACCTTTGTACCAGCTACTTCATTTATAGCTTTACGAGCTTCTATTGCTTTGTCCATGGTAATGGTCATACGCAAATAGAAATGCGGCGCGCTAAATTTGCTCTCAGCAAGGCGTTGCGCAATAATCTTGCGCATCTGAGTTAATGGGGTATCGGTATATCCTTCCTGACCTACTACGATAGGCTGAGTTGGTAGTATTGGTTTGGCTGGCTGAGC
>CAZLPE010000119.1:0-1168 GCA_964561325.1 uncultured Flavipsychrobacter sp. | reverse complement strand
TAACTGTCGATATCGCGTTTTACAATTCTGCCGTTATCTCCACTGCCTTTCAACGCGTGCAAGTTCACGCCTTTTTCTTCGGCCAAACGTTTTGCAAGCGGAGATGCCTTTATACGCTCGTCGCTATCTACTATTACCAATTCGGGTTCGGCTGAGGTTTCAGGAACTGCTACTACTGGCGCCGCTGTTGCAGGCTCTTCAGCTGCTTGAGGCGCGGCCGGAGCAGGGGCTACAATGCCGTTTTCGGCATTAAGGATAGCCTGAAAATCTTCACCAGGTTTGCCTATTATTGCCATAATGCCGTTTACAGGCACGCCCTTACCTTTTTCTACGCCTATGTACAGAATAGTTCCGTCAACATAGGGCATTACTTCCATTGTAGCTTTGTCCGTTTCTACTTCAGCTATAATATCGTCCGATTTTACGGTGTCGCCTACCTTTTTTAGCCAGTCTGCAATCACACCTTCCTTCATAGTGTCACTTAGCAACGGCATCCGTATCGCTTCTGCCATAAGAATAGTTATGTATTTTAAAAGTCAAAAGTAATTAATCTTGATTGATATATTGAACGATTGCAGCGCGAGCCGTCATCTATTCGGTAATATATATTCTCTTTGCCAAAAGTCGTAAATTATCGCGACTTTATCAACCTAATGCCAGTGTAAGAAAATACAATAATGTTAATATTCTATTAGCATGCCAAGGCTTTCTTTCAGGAATGCGAGATTGGGGTTCTTTATAGCCATGGCTTCATACATTTCACTCTTACTAAGCACTTTTGGTATTTGCGATGCTGCCAGGCTTTCATCTATCTGAATCTCTGTTTTTACCCTTATGTTCATGTTTGTTCGTTCTCTGTAAAAATCTATCAACGATGATTTCTGATTTACAGCATACATGTCTGTTAGTTCGCTCGGCGATATTAGCCTCACTTCATCGGGTGGATGCACTTCAATCCTCACCATACACAGTTGCGAGTATATTACACTTTTGCCCGTTTCTTGTATCATAGTTTTGTACTCTTCAAAAAGAGCAAAACCTCGATCGGGCGAAAGACTTTTTTGTGCACTATCTTGATTTTCGGCAGCTACTTTTATTTTTTCATCCAGGTTGTTGAGCATATTCATGCTCAGCCTTCGGCCGCCGCCGCTACCGTTTCCTGCTGCTA
>CAZLPE010000118.1:6033-11469 GCA_964561325.1 uncultured Flavipsychrobacter sp. | reverse complement strand
ATAAATAATGAGCCTGCCACTAAGTTGCATTTTGTGGGCTTAGGTGGTGCGGGTGGCAACTTCTTAACACACATATACGCCAGAAACATTGATGCCCGCTATACGCATATAGATAAATGCCCCAGACAAATGCCTTGTCCCGCAAACATGACTTTTGTAAAGTATTGTCCTGAACAAGATACCCAAATTGAATCCCTGATTCAGACGAACTTCAGTAAAAACGAAACAATTGTTTTGCTGGCTGGTTTAGGCGGCGGCACAGGTACTAATTTAAGCGCTGCATTGTTTGGGCGCTTGCAAGCGGCGCAGCATAAAGTTTACCTGGCTGCAACAACACCTTTTTTGTATGAAGGGGAAATCCGCAATAAGCTCGCTGATCTTATTGTGCGGGTAATGGGCAAACAGAAAAACATAGCAACTTTCTCCAATGAGGAAATGAAGAAAAGATTTGGAAAGCTACCATTCAAAGATGGCTTTGAGCAGATAGATGAAATAATGCTTCGAAAGACGATGGAAATGATAAGCGATAATAACACCGCCTCAACCGGCGTACTTTGATGGATACGGATGTGGATACTAACCTTTTCATGGCATAGTATAGTGCATTTTAGATAATATACTGTAAGGATGGCTTACGAAACGCATTGTACCCACGCATTGCCAAGATTAAAACTTTTTAAAAAGTTATAATATAGGTTGTACAACACGAAATCAGACCAAGTACATCAATTGTAAAATGCACTAAATTATGCCATGCGTATTATACGCATTATTACGACCGATTTTTAAAGCGTCATATATGTAAAAGACCACATAACACGCAGCTTGTTCACGAATCAGAAAACAGGGATAGTTGAAAACAAATACATCATGAATAACTCTTTTACAGCAATCGACTTTGAAACAGCACAGGGCAAGCGGTGGAGCATATGTCAGGTAGGTTTAATGCGTGTGGAAAATGGAGTAATTACCGAACAATTATCGTTATTGGTGCAGCCGCAAATAATTACTATTGGAATAATTTTATTGCAATTCACGGCATTACCCCTCAACAAACCGCACATGCTCCCACCTTCGACTTAGTTTGGAAACAAATAAAACCACATATATGCAAGCAAAATGTTGTAGCTCATAATGGGTTTGCATTTGATTTTCAATGTCTCAAACAAACATTGGCGTATTATAGACTTGCAGCGCAGGAATACATCGGGCATTGTACATATAAAATTTACAAAGAAAACTTGAAATCATTGTGTAAAAAGCATAATATTACACTCAAGCACCATGATGCGCTTAGCGATGCGAAGGCGTGTGCAGAATTGTATTTGAAACAGTTAAAATGAAGTGAGATGTTTGAAAATAAAATAAACATAGGTACATACTTTAAAAAAGGAACAAAGTTCCTGATTCCGGAATTTCAGAGAGGATATAAATGGGGGGTTAAGCCCAAAGATGGTAAAAGCTCGGTTGAATTTTTCTGCGATAGTTTAATCGAATCCTATATGTACAGACGAGAAATTGAGTATTTCATTGAAGCTGTGACCGTTGTTCAGGAAAAAGACGACGGTACAATAACACTTGTCGATGGACAGCAGAGAACCACTACTTTGTATCTTATATTTGTTGTTTTGAATGAATTTGACTTTTTACAAGGAATTGAATTAAAATATTCAATCAGAGAGGATTCGCACAATTTTTTGGAAAATCTATGCAATAAAGAAAATCACAAAATTGTCGATGAAGACATTCAAGACATCGTTTATTTTAAAAAGGCACTTGAAAATATTGAAAATAAATTAAAAAAGATTAAAGGCGAACTTGATCTTTTCAGCAAGTTTATTAAAGATAAAGTTTATTTGCTATTTAACACAATCCCGGCAGATAAGGCAGTAAATACTTTTATTGCTCTGAATGGATTGAAGGCTATTATAAAAAATGAAGAACTGATTAAATCAGATTTCTTGATAAAATCATCAAACGATATTGCTGAAATAGATATCGACTCAAACGAAGACATAAAATTCACTAATGAATGGAGAGCAAATGAAAGCAGAGGACGATTAGCACGGAATTGGGACAAATGGCTGTACTGGTGGTCTCAAAAAGAAGTAAAAGAGTTTTATGGGATAGATAATTATCAGCACCCGCTGCATTATTTATTAGTAACTTTTTGGAATAGGAATAAGGAAGAAAAAGATAGTGAATTCAGTTTCGATAATTTCAAGAATAAATTCATAGATACTTCAGGTAACGCTAAAAGAAATTTTGAAAAAATAAGAAAGCAGCAAAAAGCTTTTGAAGACGTATACCTCAACGAAAAAACCTACAATCTTTTAGGTCTTTCTTTGGCTACTGCAATTAAAAAAGAAGAAATAATATTATTTTTCATAAAAAACCTCAGAAATGAGTTAGAATTAATTAGGTTTACTAAATGGGCATTACTTGAATGCACAATAGATGAAATATTAAAAAACGATAAAAAAATATTTGAAGAAAGAAAATTTACGCTAAAAACAAGATTGTCGGCAAGAGACCTTTATGAAGGCGAGGGGAAGAAACAAGCCTATTTGCAATTATTAAGAATGAATATCGATGAAATGCATAATAGAAAATTCAATTTTGAAATATTTAAGACAAAAAGTTTAGAACATATCTGCCCGCAAAATCCAAAAGATGATCTCGACTTTTTGAATTCTAAGAAAGATATAGATGAAACCTCAGATGGTATAAATTCTATAGGGAACCTTGTATTATTAAACGGTTCAGCAAACTCCAGCCTTAGTAATAATCCATTAATCATTAAAAAGCAGTTACTTTTTGATAAAATTAAAAATGGCTTTTTATTGCCCCATACATTAAAGGTATTTTCTAAATCCTTTTCTGCAAGTAATACAATATCCTTATTTGACACCGAAAAGTATTGGGTCGCAGAAAATGTAATTAAAAATAAACAATACTTCTTCGAACAATTTGATAATTTTTACAACTAAAATGAAAAATATAATAAAAGAATACTCCGTTTCGCAACTTTTCAGCACATCATATAGAAAACTAATTATTCCTGATTTCCAAAGAGACTATTGTTGGGGAGATAAAACTCACGGCAAAAATAAAGTAGAAATTGTATCAAGCTTTTTAGAAACATTAAAGGAAGAATCATTAAGCAGTAAAGGCAATGAGACATTTCTAGGCAAATTAGACGTCTATGAAAGTTTTACGGAACAGATCTATATTACTGATGGTCAGCAAAGGCTAACAACTCTTTATTTGATAATAGGAATGCTGTATAAGTTGACCAAAATTGAAAATCTTAAAAATTGCCTGATTTCAAAAGAAGAGGAACTTACAAGAGACAAGGAACCTTATCTCCAATATGCCATTAGAGAAAGTAGTTTATTATTCATTAGAGATTTAGTGAATGATTTTTTCGTGAAAGAAAACACGTATAAAGCCAGTGAAATAAAGAAACAGTCGTGGTTTTTTAATGAATACTCGTTATGTCCTACCATTAATAGCATCATAAACGCTCTTGGAATAATCGAAAAAAATTTAAACGAAACTAGCGAGTTTAAATTAGATGATTTTTCGGATTTCATATTAAATAGAGTTAAAATTCAATATTACGACGTTGTTGATAGAACGCATGGAGAAGAAAGGTTTGTCATTATCAATACGACTGGCAAAAGTCTTACCGAATCCGAGAATGTAAAGCCAATATTACTCGGTAAAATGACAAATGAAATATTTTCAAAGCAGTGGGAAGAGAGAGAGACCTGGTTTTGGAAGAATAGAAATGTAGATGAAGAAATATGCGATGATGGAGTAAATACATTTTTGTATTGGTGTTTTCAGATTTTTGAAAAACATGAAGAAGTTGATTTAATAAAAAAATCGAAAGAACTTTTTAAAAACAGCAACTCTACAATAGAAATAAAACTTCAATTATTAAATAAATATTTTGAATCAATCAAATACTTATTAACTATTGTTAATTCCAACTATAAAATACAACAACAATTAAAATACATCAACCATGACAATCAAGATGTAAAGACTTTTTCTGAATTACGAAATCTATCCAAAGAAAGACAACAAATAATCCTAATTCCTTTGCTTGCTTTTATAGTAAATATCAGTTCAGCAGAATGCGATGTATATTTATTTTTGAGAAGGTTAAGGAAAAATTATTATGACAACATAAGGAAGGAGAGAGCGAGCAATTTTATTGACTGGAAGGACATACTTCATATAATTGAGAATTCAAGTTCGTTACAAGAGGTACTTACGTTTCATTTTCAAGGCGCCAATAAAAATGGTTCTAAAAATCAATGGTATAATTCAGAAGAAAAACATAAAGAATATTTAAAAATCAAACACAGTGTATTCATTGAAGAATGGGAAGATAACCCAGATTTCATGGGCGATCTATCTCCATTATTTAAAGTTTCACAAAATTCCACTGACATAACTGTATTAAATTCCTACCATGAAACGTATTTAAAAATAAAAATTAACAACTTCACTTTTACTGACGATATTGAGTTGAGAAACAGGTATATATTGAATGATTTATTATTACGTGGCGAATGGGAAAATAGGAGTGTTGGCGGCTATGGATATTGTATGCTATGCCAAAATGAGGGCTATCTTTTTAATTCCGAAATTTTCTTCCCTGTTTGGAACTTATTCAACTCAAAAGAAAACTTCGGTGTCATAATTGACTTTTTGAAAGATAGGTTAAGAGAGTTCTTTAATGAAAATGTCTTCAAAATCTATGAATACGAGGTAAATGTTAAGAAAACAAAAGAAATACATCGTCATAAATTGGTGAAAATTTGGGCTATACTTGAATTTTTGAATGCCAAGGAAACTACATTGGACTTTTCAAAAAACATTGCATGTTATTGGGAATGGCCCAATTTAGTTAAAATAGAAAAAAATAAAGAGTCCTACGAATTTGGAAACTTGCTTTTAGGTACAAGTTATTATAATAACAAAACGGGCGACTTACTATTTGATAAATTCCCATTAATGAAAGAGCTATTTCATAAAAGGAACAACATTTCACCTGAAGAAATAGCTGCTAACACAAAAAAATACATAGAATTGTTGGCAGAAGAATTTAATTGCAACAAATAATATCCAAACGCAACTGCATATCCAACCAACTCCTTATCCTCATAGAAACTGAAGACCAAAAACTACAGTTTCTACGAGGAATTGTTATAGTATAATGATAGCTTGACTCCAATACGCTCGAAAATCAGTGTATAATATCAGTAAGTTTTCCGTCAAATTCCAACAATAAGAGTACTCCTACCCATAATTTCGAATTAAAAAAATAATTATCTCAAATGCCACCCAAGATTACTACCCAATAATGCGTCTATATAGTTGTGAAGCGGTGCGCAACTTAAATAAATAGCATTTTACAAA
>CAZLPE010000118.1:0-5933 GCA_964561325.1 uncultured Flavipsychrobacter sp. | reverse complement strand
TGCGTCTATATAGTTGTGAAGCGGTGCGCAACTTAAATAAATAGCATTTTACAAATTAATGACGAGAAAAAGCCATAAATTGCTCTATGCTACGTTTGCGAATAGAGGTATAACCAACAGAAATGAAAGCATGAAAATGAAGGGTGTGATGAAACACTAACAACAAAAGACGGCATGGAAAAAGGGCGGCGCGCCTGCCCTATAGCGTAACAAAACCAGCATAGATTATGCCCGCATATTCTGAAGAAGAAATAATAGCAGGGTGCCGGAAAAAAAACCGGGCATTGCAGGAGCAACTGTACAAAACATACTACAGTATGTTTTTGAAGGTGTGCGCCCGCTATGCTAAGAGTATGCAGGATGCCGAACAATTGCTCAACGATGGATTCCTAAAGATTTTCACTCAGATAGACAGCTACAAAAATACCGGCTCGTTTGGCGGATGGATGCAACGCATTATGGTAAACACTTGCCTCGACTACCTGCGCAGCGCCGCCCTGAAAGAAGAAATGAATGTGCAGGAACGCTCTATACCGGCCGAAGAGAGCAATCTGTCGGTAGGCAATGAAGGTCTTGAAAACATGGAATTTAAGGAGCTGCTGCTGATAATACAGCAACTGCCCGCAATGACAAAAACCGTTTTCAATCTGTTTGTGTTTGATGGTTTCAATCATAAACAAATTGCAGAACAAATGAATATCAGCGAAGGTACTTCTCACTGGCATGTGCACCAGGCGAGAAATATTTTGCAGAAAAAAATAATAAAAAGTGAACAACAAACAGCGACGTATGAAGCCAAGAGATTTTGACGAACTGGTCAGGCAGAAGTTTGACCAGAACGAATTTGAGTATAATCCGGGCAACTGGAGTAAACTCGAAGAACAGTTGGACGGCCGTGCGAAAAAACGCAGCTTACTAATGATGTGGTGGATGCCCGCCATGGGTGTAGCCGCGTCGGTAGCGCTGGCTATTGGCATAACCACAATGGTAAAAATGGACGATGGCACAGGAGCGCGCAACGGTAGCCAGACAGTGGCAAGCGCTCAGGTAGCGCAGCCTGCCGCCGGCAATACTCCCGGCGCAGCCGCAGCCGCAGCGCCCACTAACGCCGCCAACAATACCACCGGAGCAGCCGCACATGCCGCCCCCGTAAAACCGCTGCTTGCCGCAGCCCACACCAGCAAAAAAAATAACGGCAACCGCCGCAACAATAAAAAAACTGCCGCCCCGGCACCCGAAACCAGCGCCAGCAACGGATTTGCAATAGTATACGAAAACGCCATTGGCAAGGCTACGCCTGCGCCGGTAAAAACCTTTAACCTGAATGTAAGACCAGAAACGCTGGCGGCCATAAACAAAAAGAAAACAGAGCAACCCGCCGCAGAGCCGGTAAAGACATTTAAAGCCGACGACCCTGCCGCTATGCGCAAAGCGCCCAAACTATCTGTAATACTATCTGGCGGTATGGCAAAGGGCAGCATGAACAGCGGCTATACAGCGGGCGCCACCATTCGCCGCATGATCAATGAAAAAGTATATGTGGAGGGCGACATAGCATTTACCACCAGCAGCAATACGCAGTCTAAACAGTTTGCAGTTACCGAAAGCGCCAATAGCGGCGGCGGCATAGCAGCAGGCAAACAAGGCTTTACAGCAGCTAAAAACGCCAATGTAGAAAGCAGCAAAACCAGCATTACCACAGCGCCGGCAGAGATCATAAAAACACAAAACGTATCGTACGACTTGTATTATGCGCAGCTAACGCCCAGCATAGGCTGCAAAATAATGAAGAAACTGAGCGTAGGCGCAGGCCCCGACTTTCAGAAAGCCTTGGTAGACAATCGCCCGGCGCCGTCTACCGTAGACCGCGGCACCATACAAGAGGCGCCCCTGTTCGACGTAGGTATGATGGGCAAAACCGAATATGCGCTCAACAAACGCGTGCAGGCGGCAGTACTGTACCGCAAGGGCATCAACAACATACTCACCCCTATGGGCAAGTACATAGACCGCGACTATGTGCAGTTTCAGGTGAGGTGCACCATTTTCAACAAGTAAATACAAAGCTGGTGTTTTATATAACGAGGGAGGTAAGCGAAAGTTTATCTCCCTTTTTTTGCGCTGTGCCGGCGCAGGCTCGGTACCTTTGCCAAAAACAAAGCCCCTGGCACGCAGCTACGACCATATAGCCCGGTATTACGACCGCCTGTCGCGGATGGTGTTTGGCAGGCGGCAAATAGAGCCGCAACTATACTTGCTGGAGCATATACCCGCGCATGCGCACTTGCTGCTGCTTGGCGGCGGTACCGGGTGGATACTGGAAGCTATTGCAGCAGTACACCCGGTCGGCCTGACGATAACCTATGTAGACGCATCGGCAAAAATGATAGCGCAGGCGCAAAAACGCAATGCCGGCGGCAATACAGTAAAATTTATTACAGCCGACGCCGCTACGGCGCCGCTATTGCCAGGCTACGACATTGTGCTTACGCCTTTTCTGCTCGATAACCTTACCGGCGCGCAGATAGCCCAACTGCTGGCGCACATAAAACCGTTATTATGCGCGGAAGCGCTGTGGCTCAATTGCGACTTTTGCGCTACCAATAGCGTAGCTGGAAAAATACTACTTCCCGCTATGTATCTATTTTTCCGGGCGTTATGCGGCATCAGCGCTAAGTCCCTGCCAGATATGGATGCATGTTTCGGCAATGCCGGATTTACCGCCGCCTACCGTACCAGCTTTTCAAATGGTTTTATGCAGGCTGTGGTGTACAAACCTACCCGCCCCGCATAGCTATTGCTTCAGTGTGGGTAAATGCGTAACTTGCTTAACAATGACAATGAAAAAACTCTTGTGCCTGCTGGCTGCCGTACCCGCGCTGGCTACCGCTCAGCAAAAAGAAAAACCCGCCAAACCGGGCTACCCCACCAACTATTTTCGCAATCCGGTAGATATACCCATTTATCTGGCCGGCAACTTTGGCGAATGCAGGCCGGGGCATTTTCATAGCGGAGTAGATATAAAAACACTGGGCAAAGAAAACCAGCCGGTGCATGCCGCCGCAGATGGCTATGTGTCGCGCATAAAAATGGAGAAAGGCGGCTTCGGGCACGGACTGTACATTACCCACCCCAACGGCTACACAACGCTGTATGCGCACCTCAATAAGTTTGCGCCCGCTATACAGAAATATCTGGAGGCGCAACAATATGAACAAAAGAAATGGAACCTTGATCTGCAACTATCGCCTGCTCAGTTTCCGGTAAAGAAAGGCCAGCAGATAGCTTGGTCGGGCAATACGGGCGCTTCTTCGGCGCCGCACCTGCACTTCGAGATTCGGAACACTAAAACCGAACACCCGCTGAATCCGGAGCTTTTTGGTCTGCCCATAAAAGACAATATTGCCCCCACGCCGGTAGAGGTGGTGTTTTACAAAGGCAATATATATGAAGACAACAACGTGACCGTAACGCTTGCCAAAAAAGGCGCTGAATACAAACCGGTAAAAACCGATAATAACCGCTATGGCATAAATAATAATGTAGTAGATGCGCCCGCCGGCATAACGGGCATAGGTATAAATGCCGACGACTATATGGACGGCAGCGACAACACCATAACATTTTATACAGCCCGCCTGTATATGGACGATAGCCTGCAAGCGCAAGTGACGCTGGACGATATAGGCTACGACGAAACGCGCTACATAAACGCCTATGCCGACTTTAAAACCAAGCAGCAACGCCGCAAATGGGTGCAATGCCTGTTTCAGTTGCCTGGCAACAGGCTGAATAATCTGTTTCAGAACCTGAATGACAATAAGGGCCGGCTGAACCTGACCGACAACAAACAACACAAAATAAACATTGTGCTTACCGACGACAACGGCAATGAGAGCGTGATAGCATTTAGCGTTAACCCGGTAACGGCGCCCGCCGACAGCGCAATTGCTACGACCTGCATACCGTTTAAGGCGGCGCTGCCCAATACAATTGCTGAACCAAATATTGCATTTACACTGGATGACAGACAACTGTACGACGACATTTGCTTCAGGTACAGCAGCAAGGAATGGGCGGGCGGCTATAGCAATAAATACAGCCTGCACGAACCCTATGTGCCGCTGCACCACTACTTCGATCTGCAAATAAAGCCCAACAGGCCCATACCTTTCGACCTGAGAAGCAAGGTAACCCTCATGTATACAGACAACAAAGACGAAGACGGTCGTGCAGCCGTGGCAACAGACAAGGGCTGGTACAAGGCATCGGTGCGCAACTTTGGCACATACTGGCTGGATATAGATACTATACCGCCCACCATAAGATCGTTGCAAAAAGACGGCGCCAACCTGAGCAAGGCCAGGCAGATAACTTTTGAGGTAAAAGACGCAATGACGTCTGTAAAAACATTCAGCGGCTACCTGGATGGTAAGTGGATATGCTTTGAGCAACACGCCAATCTATGCTTTTACACCTTCGACAATCGTTGCCCCAAAGGAAAGCACGAACTGACCTTTAAAGCCGAGGACGAAAACGGCAATGTGAATACCGTACATTTGACCTTTACAAGATAACCGCACATGACACTAAAACAGGGCGACAAAGCGCCGGCTTTTGCCGCGCAAGACCAGAATGGCTTAACGCACAAGCTGAGCGACTACAAAGGCAAAAAAGTGGTACTGTATTTCTACCCCAAAGACAATACTACCACCTGCACAAAAGAGGCTTGCAATCTGCGCGACAATTTTGAACTGCTTCAGTCGAAAAATGTGGTGGTTTTGGGCGTAAGTCCAGATGGAGCGAAGAGCCACAAAAAGTTTGAGACAAAATATACACTGCCTTTTACACTACTTGCCGACGAAGACAAGAAGATAATAACCGCCTATGGATTGTGGGCTATGAAAAAACTATACGGGCGCGACTACATGGGCGTGCTGCGCACTACGTTTCTAATAAACGAAAAAGGCAAAATAGATCATATAATAGAAAAGGTAAATTCCGCAGAACATAGCCGCCAGATCATAGAACTCTGGGGACTATAAAAAGAAACAACATACAAGATTTATACCGTGGCAAACCTGCTAAAAGTATGCATAACCTGCTGTAAGCCAATATTGGGCTTGAAAAAATATTTAGGCATTTAATTGCCATTACTGTAGGAAATGTAATAAATTTGGTTTCAAATACAATATGATGAGCATAAACCGTTACATATTAAGCTGTGCGCTATTCTTATTTGGTTGCATAGCCCAAACAAACGCACAGGTAAAAATTATAACCACTATCGCAGGAACAGGAACCGCCGGAGCGGCCGGCGATGGCGGCGCCGCTACAGCGGCGCAGGTTAGCGCACCATACGGAATGGCTTACTACGCGCCTTCAAACAGCCTGTACATAGCAGATCAGGGCAATAGTAAAGTGCGCAGAATAAACCTTACAACAGGAATAATAACAACAATAGCAGGAACTGGTACAGCGGGCTATACCGGCGAAGGAACAGCTACGGCGGTACGTCTTAATCAGCCGTCGGGTGTGGCGGTAGACGCTGCCGGCAACGTGCTGATAGCCGATGCAAGCAACAACAGAATAAGAAGAGTAACGCCCGCAGGCGTTATATCAACGATTGTTGGCAATGGATTTGGCGGCTTTTTTGGAGATGGCGGACTCGCGACAAATGCATCTATCAACGGCCCACGAAGCCTTGCGGTAGATGCCTCTGGAAATATTGTATTCTCTGATGCCAACAACCAGCGCGTACGCTATGTAGCCAGCCCATCTACTACTATACGTTCTATAGCGGGCAATGGCACAGCTGGTTACCTTGCCGATGGCGTGGTGGCCACTACTACCCGTATTAACGGCCCAAGAGGCGTAGCTTTCGACGCTGCAGGCGATATATATATTGCCGATATGACTAACAGCCGTATCCG
>CAZLPE010000117.1:0-11515 GCA_964561325.1 uncultured Flavipsychrobacter sp. | reverse complement strand
AAAATCGCCCTCTTTTTTCTTAAAAGCACGATTTTGGTAAAATAAGGTAATTCCATTTACCTTATTTTACCAAATCAGTGCAAATAAGCTAAATCTAACCGCACAAAAAAACCGCATCAGGAGGATGCGGCCGGGTTGTGAATTGTAATCTGTTTGTATGTATTATGAAGCTTGTTTGAGTACGCTGGGCGAACCATTGATCATTAGCGGATTGGCGTCTGCAGGTTGCGCCTCTTCGCTGCTGGTAGGCATTACTATGTTTATGTCGGTAATATCTTTAAGCTGTGGCAACTGCGATGGCGAGTTAATGCCCAGATAATCCATAAAGCTCTTAGAGGTACTGTATATCAGCGGCTTGCCTACCATATTTTCGTTTCTGCCCGAAATTACTATCAGTTCTTTTTCCAGCAGTTTTTGAATGCTGTAGTCGGCGCTTACTCCGCGTATATATTCTATCTCGCTCTTGGTGATTGGCTGCTTGTAGGCTATGATAGACAATGTTTCCATTGCGGCATTCGACAGCTTTTTAATGTGCTTTTCGCCGTTAAGCTGCAATACCGTTTTATGAAAGGCTTTTTTGGTAAGGAACTGAAAACCGCCGCCTACTTCTCTAAGCTGAAATGGAAAATAAGAAGTTTCATACTTCTCGCGAATTGCATCGAGACAAGTAGAAATGCGCTCCGACTCTATAACTACTTCTAAAGCCTGACCAACTATCTCGGTCATCTCTATCTGCGTCAGCGGACGTTCGCTGGCAAATATAAGGGCTTCAATGTGGGGCATTAGTTGTTCGATATCCATGCTGCTGCGTTTTCTTTTCGTATCGAAAGTACGGCACGCCCACCAAAGTGGCCGGCGAAGTAATACACAAGCTGTGAATAACTAATTGAGTAGAATGGGTGGGAAACCTAATGCAGTAAGTGCATCTGATATCTGCGCACATGCATATTTATTTATCGTCGGCAACTCGCATTTTCTTCAAGAACAGTAACTTCATTCCAAATATGAAACTACTGATTATCGCTGCTTTACTGATTGGAGCGCTACACATCCCTAAAATAGCGACAGCACAAACGCAACAAACGCCAAAAACAGCTAATGTACCTGCCGTAGGCGAACTGGATTGGTTGCGCGCCTATCTTCAGCCGCTTACGTCCACCAGCCTGAATGCCGACGATGCCGACCTGAAGCCGCTCTCTGCAATGATGCGCCAGGCTACGGTAGCGGCTATTGGCGAGGTGACCCACGGAACCAGCGAAATATACCAAATGAAGGGCAGGCTGATCCGCTATCTTGTAGAGCGCGATGGGTATACTGTGTTTGCCATAGAGGCCAATATGCCCGAAGCCTACCGCCTGAACCAATACATAACCTATGGCAAGGGCGACCCTAAAGAACTGATAAAAGGGATGCTTTTCTGGACATGGGACACACAAGAAATGCTGGACATTGTAGAGTGGATGAGAACATATAATGAGACGAACACTAAAAAGTTACTATTCACAGGCATAGATATGCAAGGTTTTGAAGGACCGCTCGGAGTAATTAAAACTGCCTATCACAAATACAACACCGACTCATCTGCGACGCTAAAATCGTTGCAAGAACGACTAAAATACCTACAGGAGACGCGCCGAAACAAGGTATATTCCGTAGGCTTCCGCGCCGCAAAAAACAACAAACGGAAATTCAGAAGGGAACTAAACGGGCAAAAAAAATGGGTGAATTTGCAAGTAAACGACAAAACTGAAAGAACGTGGATATTGCAAAACATTCGCTTGCTGGAGCAATATACAGAAATGGTTTCACCGGCCACACGAGACCAGTTTATGGCCGAAAACCTGCTGTGGATAAAACAACAATACCCTACTGAAAAGATAATACTTTGGGCGCACAACGGGCACATTCAAAAACATTACCGTATACATAAGGTAATGGGTCAATACCTTGCAGATGCGCTAAAAAACGAATATTATGCACTCGGGTTTGCTTTTCATGAAGGCGATTACACCGCAAAGGGGAAAAACGGCCTTAGCGCTTACGACGCCCAAAAATCAGCGCCCGGTTCGTTCGAATATTATTTTCATCAGTCGGGATTACCTATTTTTCTGATAGACATTACAAAGATTCCGAAAGAGAAACCCGATGCCCAATGGATGACCCAAAAACTCAACTTGCGGTGGACAGGCGCTGCAACAATGGACAACGAATTTTCAGAAACTGAACTTACTTCAAATTTCGACGCGCTTATCTATATCGATAAAACAAGCCATTCGCACCTGCTGCACCCACCTGCGGTAAAACAGTAATTAATGCTTGATGGTGTAGTTTTTAGGAATAGAGAACGGGAACTCCATTGGCTGATCAAATTCCGTTTTTTGGAAATTCATTTCCAGATTGTAAGAGTCTGTTCCTTTCAGTAGCAGTAACACCCTGTTGTTCGATATTTTCCTGTGTTCCACCGTTTCATAACTATCATAGTTCAGCATCGCCTGCGGACCTTTAGGGTCGTGCGTTTGCAACTGTCCGGCGCTCAACAAACTGTCTTTTTTATTGTAGGTCAGCGTTTGCACATAGGCGCTATCTTCTACTACCAGTATCCACGCATTATCTACCGCCGACGCATGGGTTATGGTACCCTCGCGCAACGGCTCGCCCAATATCAGATTCTGCAACGAGGAAAAGTCTACTTTCGATGGTAAAACCTTTGCCGCCGCCGATAATGGCAATGCTGTAGCCTCCTTTTGGGTTGTATTAGTCATAAAAAAGCTATCGGGCGTTATGAGCATACGCGCAAACTGTATACCGCCGAGGGCAGTTACGTTTACCCAGATGACACTATCTTTCCGTATGCGAAAATGAGCCGTAAAATCGAGATTGTTATCCGGCCCTTCAAAATGCACTTTTGCTTTTCCCGAAAACGTACGATATACCAGTCGGTTGCGCCAAAGTGGCTGGAGGCTATCTATAAATAAACGGGCAATACCGGCGCTGTCCGCCTTCGGCGACGGAGGCGTTGGCGGCGCAGGGGTTACCGGAGGCGTAAGAGTGTCGCCGGGCAATGGCGGCGGTGCGTTGCGCCGGGCAGTATCGGGCAACATAGCAATGGCCGAATCATTTACCTGCTTTTTATCCTTCTTGCGACCGCCCATTTTCAGCAGCGAGCAAGAAGAAAACACCACAGTAAAAACGAACAACAATGACCCGGTAATAAATTTATTCATACAGTTTTACTTCGCTTATTTTTTTATCGATCAGCGGACTGTCGTTACCTTTTTGTTTCGATATTTTCCAGTATTCCAACGCCTTTGCGCTGTTGCTCAGCTTGTAGTATATATTGCCTAAATGGTCATAAAGAGTGGCATCAGCTTTAGCGCCAGCCAGATCTATAGCTTTCTGCACATATTCGCGGGCTTTTTCATAATTGCCCTTCTTATACAGTATCCAGCCATATGTGTCCATATAAGTGCCTTCGCCAGGCTGCAACTCCAGCGACTTTTTCGACATCTTCTCGGCATCATCCAGCTTCACGCCGCGCTCAGAAAGAAAGTAGCTGTAATTGTTCAGTACCGACGCATTGTTGGGCGTTAGCTCCAGCGCTTTAGCGTAAGCCTTTTCCATCAGGTCGGTCTGCTTTGTGTAATAATACACCTCGCCAAGCGATGAATACATTCCCGCCAGCGTTTGCTTATCCGACTCGGGCTGCATATCTATAGCCCGGTTTATTGCCTTTATTGCCGCCGGATATTCTTTCTTCGTATTGTGCGCCAGTCCGTTGTAATAATGTACGGTAGCCTGATTGGGAAACAAGCGCATGGCTTTCTCGGTATACCTCAGTAGCGAGTCGCCATTATTGGCATAAACATAGTTTTCCAGCAATGCCGTCCATACCGTAAAGTTGGAGGGCTTTATTGCAATAGACTTTTTGTATTGCTCAGTTGCACTATCGATCTGGTTGGTAACAGAAAAATAGTAACCAAAAAAAGCCTGAACATCAGCATTTGCCGGATGTTGGTTTACTACCATTCTTATCACCGGCTCTTGCCCCTTAAGCGCAGAATCGTTGTTAGGTATGCTCGACAAATATGCCTTTAGCAACTCCAACTGAGTTTCGGCCTCCAACTCTTTATTTACAACTACCTTCCTGATATATAGTAAATAGGAAGCCGTATCGCCAATCTTCAAAAAATGATTGGCCATACCAAACTCAACATCAGCATTACCGGGCAGCGCTTTTTGAGCTTGCTCATATACTTCTGCGGCTTTCTTAGGCATCTTATTGTTGTCATACAGGTCGCCCAGCAGCTTGTAGTACTTTCCATTACGCGTATCGTTGGCTATAAGCTGCCTTATCACCCCGGCAGCCTTTTCCACATCGTTCATGTCCAGGTATATCTGCAACTTACGCCCCATCAGCTCCTCGTCGCTACCTACCTGTGCAATAGCTTTGTCTATATACACTATAGCCTTGTCATACTTTTTTGCGCTTTGGTAGTATGCCGCCGCCATTACCGGGTAGGTACGGTCGCGCGGATCGGCTGCGCTTAGTCCGGCCATTATATCACCTGCTTCCAGATATGCGCCCTTATCGGCCTGCATGGTGGCAAACTGTTCTTTATACCATTTGTTTCCCGTATCCAGCAACAATGCCTTCCTTATGTACACATCTGCTTTGTCTGCATTTTTATCCTTCACATAAAGTTTAGCCAACTCATAATAGGCTGCCGAACTATTGGGGCGTTTTTGCACAAATTCTTCCAGCAGTTCTTTAGCCAGTTTGTTGTCGTTGCGGCGTTTGGCTATGATACCGTTAAAAAACAGCTCGTCTGTTTTGGCGTTTTTACCAGCTACAGATAGCTCAAGGCTATCGGCAGGCTCGTTTTGAGCCAATACACGACCACTACCCAACGATAGGATAACAACAGATAAAATTAAACAGGTAGCTTTAATCATAATTGCGTTGAGAAGTCGCCAATACTTAACTCCTTCGGTTTATCTATGTAAGTTACATTTTTCCCTAACATAGAATCAGCTATGTGCGCATTTTTAACAATGCTGTTGGATTGTATAATACTGTTTTTGATGTTGGCGTCTTCAACTGTAACACCAGCCTCCAGCGATACGTGCGGACCCACTACCGAATTGCGCACTTTCACATTGGCGCCTATGAAGCAGGGTTGCAATATCACCGAATTTTCAATAGAGGCAGATGGATGAACTAATACCTCGGTATCTTTTTTTATCTCCAGCACGCGTTGATTGGTGTAAACGGTTGCGTCTTTATTGCCGCAGTCCAGCCACTCTTCTACCTGATCGGTGTAGAATTTCACACCATTTTCCAGCATATGTACCATTGCGTCGGTAATCTGGTATTCACCCTTCAACAAAATGTTTTCGTCTATCAGGCGTTGTAGTTCCTTTTTCAGATTATCGCCATCCTTAAAGTAGTATACGCCTATTATTGCGAGGTCCGATACAAAATCTTTTGGCTTTTCTACAAATGCTTCTATCTCGTTTTGCTCGTTCAGTTTCACCACTCCAAAAGACGATGGATCGGGAATGCGCTGGGTCCAGACTATTGCATCTTTATTCGTATCTATGCTGAAAGCTGCTTTAAACAAGGTATCTGCAAAGGCAATAAACACATTGCCCGTCAGGGTATCGCCTGAGCACAAAATAGCGTGGGCTGTACCCAATGGCTCATGCTGATAGCAAATTTTACCTTTTGCGCCCAAATCCTCGGCTACCTGACAAAGGTGGTCTTCCACCGCTTTACCAAAATTTGGCCCGATAATAAACGCTATCTCCTCTACTTTCTCATTGCAGGTAGCCAGTATATCTTCTACCAAACGTTGCACAATTGGCTTTCCGGCTATTGGCAACAATGGTTTTGCAGTAGTTAGTGTGTGTGGGCGCATGCGTTTTCCCATGCCCGCCATTGGAATAATTATGTTCATTGTCAGTTTTTTATAGACTAATAAAAGTTATGTCGGTATTTATGAAACAATCCGGCAACCCAGTAGGCGCCGGCATTATATTTTACTTAACCCCCGAATGTCCGAAACCGCCGGCGCCGCGTTGCGTATCCGTAAGCTGTTCTGTTTCCTGCCATACTGCGGTTACATATGGGGCTATAATCATCTGCGCTATACGTTCTCCATCAGCTATTGTCTGTTCCTCGGCCGATAGATTTATGATAGCCACCATTATTTCGCCCCGGTAATCGCTGTCTATAGTGCCGGGGGCATTTACAACAGTCAGGCCTTTTTTTACAGCCAGCCCACTTCGCGGCCTTATCTGCGCTTCCCAACCCTGGGGCAACGCCATATACAAACCCGTAGGAATCACACTACGCTGAAGCGGCTTTAATACCACCGGTTGCTGCAACCAAGCCCTTAAATCCATACCGCTCGACCCCGCCGTTTGGTAAGCCGGCAACGCATGCGGCGATTTATTAATTATATGAACCAATAGCTCCATAAAGTGCTGGCAAAGGTAAGGCGCAGGCTTTAAATAATCAGAAGGCATTATTCAATTAATTCTCTTTCTTTCTGATACCCTGCATAATCAAAAACACACCGACCGCCATCCATATAACGCTACCCGCGCCTACTGCCCATGGCGATGATTTAAGGCTGCCATTTGATGCGCCGTCTATGATGGCATACAATGCCTTCATGCCCACAAGTAAAAATACCAGCCCTACTATTGACCTCCAATTCATAAAAGTTGATTTCCGGAATGCAAATTATACGATTTACGCCGCTTAGCAGCATACTATCCAGCGCTAATTTCGATTTGCGCGAAGCGCACACACTACTACATTAACTAAAATGTGTAATTATACTGAAAAGCCACATTCCGTGGCGGCTCAATTTTCAGGGGACGCAGATAGTAAGCAGTATTAAACAAATTGTTGCACACCACCGATATTTTATGCTCCGGCGATAATTTATAGCTGGCCCGCGCGTCGAAAATATGAAATCCGTCGTGTGCTTTCCAGTAGTCTACCACCACAATTGGCGCCATACCGGGCACCGATTGCGTTAGTTCTTCTATATCGCCAAAAGCTTTATCTATGTTCTGCATTTTGCTGTAGTAGCGATAGCTTACGCCCAGCCCCAGCCTGTATATACGCACTTCCACATCGGCTTTTACCATGTGCCGAAAACGGTATTTGAGCATATTACCCGTGGTGTCCATGCTACTATTCTTAAACGTAGCAGGCAGCCCCGGCCCACCCTGCAACGACTGAGAAGTGGCATAAACCAGGTTGGGAGTTAGGGAAACAGGATTGATGTAGGTGTATCCGGCAAGCGCGGTTAAGCCAAATTCCTTGTTTTTTTCGGGGGTAGCGCAGGCAAGCGACAAATCTAGACCGTCGACCCTCGATTCACCTGTATTTACAAACTTAAACCCTACAATAGCTACCTTAGGATTCCAAACGCCAAACAGGTATTCGATGGTGTTTTGGTAGTTTTGTCGGAAAGCAGCAATATCCAGATACCCCATACAATCGCCTATCTTAAATCCTTGTTTCACGCCTGCCTCAAAACTTTGGCTCACCTCGGGTTTCAGACCCGGATTAGGAAACACGCCGAACAAACCCGCCTTTGTAGCAATATATCGTTCGGCTATTGTAGGGTAGCGCAAACCATCGCCATACGACGCGCGAAGCCATGTGCCGCGTAAAGCCTGAACGCTTACGCCTCCTCTAAAAACAGGCTTTGTCGTTGGCTCCAGATTGTTCACTCTAAAATATTCATACCTGATTCCACACTGCAAATTCACCACTTTCCACAATTTTTTGTCGAGCTGCAAGTACATAGCTATGTTGGCTACCCGATTCTCCGGAGTTCCACTCGAATCATACAATCGGGCATGGGTGGAGGCAAGGCTACCCACTATGCCGCCAGTTGTCGTTAGCCCCTGCGGTTTAAATTTGTGTTGCGCCTGATATTCTCCGTAGTACAACTGTCCCTGAGTAGATTGGTTGTTGGTAATCTTGTTGTCGTTATAAAACAGGCGTGTTACAAGGCTATGCGATGTGCCCGTGGCATTATCATATTTTACAAAGGGATCGATGTTAAATAGCGTCTGATCTTCCAGAAATACCGCTCCGGGATAACCCTTGTATAATCCAGCGGAATCGTTGAGCCATGCCAGCTGCATGTTGGTTTTGTTCAGCATGCCGTTGCTGTTTGCTCCATAGCTTAGTCCCGGTATTTTTTTGCTGCGGTACTTAATATTAACATTTACCCTGCCGCGTAGGCGCAGCATGTCTTTGTTGGTATAGGTTGGTATTGAATCGGTAAGCAAAAATGCTTTTTTCAAATCGGGATCCATATAACCCATTGCCGGGGCCGGACCAATATACCCCTGATCTGCGTTAAAGTTGCCTCCGATTACTACATCCATATTTTTACGCACTATTTCTGAGTGCATAAAATTGAGATTCATATAGCCCGGAAGCGATGCGCCATACCAGTTTTGCGCCGGGGAAACTGGTGCGCTATAGCCGCCCACAGAATAGCTCACCGTAGTTTTGGGTTTGGCTCGCGGATAGGCGCTGCGTATGTTGATTACCCCATTGAGCGCCGACGATCCGTATAAAACTGATGATGAACCTTTAATAACCTCTACCTGTTCAATATTTTCAACCGGTATATAGTTCCATTCTGCTCTCCCGGCATCGCCGCTTAGCAGCGGTATACCGTCTACTACAATGGCTACCCTACTCCCTACGCCAAATGTAAACCCGCTACCGCCCCTTATCTGAGGGTCGTTGTCTATAATTGTTACTCCGGGGGTTTGTTCCAGCGCCGTTTCAATACTCATTGTGTTCTTATTGTTTATCAGGCTGGGCTTAAGTACCTCCATAGACATTGTAAGTTCCTCCAGACGCTGCCCGAACTTGCCCGACGACACAACGATTGTTTTCAGCATACCAGCCGACGCTTGTAAACCTATATTTACCTCTGTGACAGAATCGGCCGTTACAACAGCAGTAAAAGTATCGGTGGTAAACCCAACATAAGTGCAATAAAACCGGTGGCTACCCGGCGAAAGTGTAATAGAAAAACTGCCGTCCGGGCCAGTTGCAGCGCCTATGCTGCCATTGCCAATGAGCGATATGGTTGCTCCGGGTAGCGGTTCGCGTGTACTCAGTGCGCTGACAATACCCTTTAATACACCCACAGACTGCGCCCTAATGGCTACCGGCCGTAAAAACAACGATAGTAAAGCAACGAGCAGTATTCGTACGACCATGGCGCAAAAATAAAAAACCCTGCACTTTGGCAGGATTTTTTATTTTTTGTACCAAATGCAAACGCTATTGCAGCATCAACCTGCCATTGCGAGCAATACCATCGCCCGATAGCTGATAGATATACATGCCTGAAGCCACAAATGGCAACTCAAACGAATTGAGCCTATCTGCTTGCATGGCTTGTGTATGTATTATTCTGCCGGTAATATCATAAACATTTAGCGATACGCCATTGGCGTTAATACCCGTCATATCTACATTGATGGTTTTGTAATGCGCATAAATGTTGATGAGTTCACTAGCCTTAGCCAGTTCGTCAACACCATTTGGTTTGTACACAACCTGCAGATCGTCGAGCCACAACTTGCTGCCCGATGTAGTGGTTGCCTGATCGGCCGATGAGGTTATGTTGATCATTATATATGCCGGCGCAGAAGTAGCTGCGTAGGTAAATGGCACGCTGAAACGCGTCCATACGCCTACATCTGCTTTTGGGGTCAGGTACAATGCATTGGCTACCTTGTTCGATGTCGGGTCGGCATGGTAGGTTGTGGGCGTCTCCGGGTCAAAGTAGTCGCCTGTATGCAGTATTGCCCGGATCTTACCTTGTTCGTTTGGTCCGCCCTGTGTGTACTGATACCAGCCAACAAGACTGTCTGGCCTGCCGGTAAAAGCCATACGTCTTACATCGGTCGTGGTCGATGCGTTTACCGTACCTATGTAGCCGTCGGTTTTTGTGATGGTGGGCGCATTAATAACGCCGGTCGTTACATTTCCATTAACCACAGTACCTACTATGGGCACTGTCTTAGTTTCTACCCGTACAGACGACGCGCCTGACCGGAACACGGTATTGTCCTGAAAACAGGTTTGCGGCCCCGCTGTAGCAATTGCAGTTCCCGATTTGTTAGAATACCAACCTGTAGGCTCGGCAGCTACGCCGGGCGAAGCATTGCCCCAGGTTTCAAATCCGCCGTTGGCAATAGTAGTCTGGGCGCTTAGGGAGGCCGAGACTGCCATGAACAACAATAGTGTAGCAAATGATTTCATAAGCATTGTTTTTGTGTGTTTGAATAACCGGGGTCAAATTAGGTAGAATTGCCCAAAACACACCAATTTGTGAAAGATTATTATTGCACAATCCCCGGTGAGAAAGACGCTGCATAAACGCCAACGTCAAACCTATTTGTGAAATCCCTACTCCTACCAGCGCATAATTTTCGCAAATACAGATATTTTATGCATTTTTAAACCAGAATTAACATCTGGCACGTTTTTTGGCATCATCCATAAAAAGACATTTATGAAACCCAACCGCTTTTCGTTTTTTAGTTTGTTTGCGCTAATTGCGCTTGCTTTCGCAGCATGTAAAAACGGAGACTATAATGTAAGTCAGGTAACTACAAACGATAGAGCGTTACTTAACCAAACCTTCAACCCGTTGCGCAGCGTGCCGCAGGGTTTTACTGTGAATGCAGGCAGCGCGCAGGTTATTAACGGTTCAGAAGGTACGCGGCTGGAATTTTACCCCAACTCATTTAAAGACGCAAACGGCAATATCATTACATCAGGCAATGTTAGCATAGAGCTGATTGAAATGTATACACCCGGCATGATGATAGCCAATCGCGCAACTACGGTAGCCAATGGCGAATTGCTGATAAGCGGCGGGCAGATATATATTTCTGCTACAATGAATGGCAACGAAGTTTTTGCTAACAAATACTCAGTGGCCTTCAAGCAAACGGGCAGCTCGCAGCAACCTATGGCTATATTTTATGGCAACACAAACAATAGCGATTCTGTGGTAACCTGGGAACAAGGCGACACAACGAAAGTTGGAATAGTTACGGCGGCGACAGTAGCGGATAGTTTTACTAAGGACAGTAATTATTTCCGGTTCGACTCTTGCGGAAAATTCAAGTGGATTAATTGCGATTACTTTTCAAGGTCAAGCCAAACTAAAACGAGAATCAGCGTAGTGATGCCAGATGGTAGCTATACGCAGGGCAATACCCAGGTTTATCTGGTGGTACCCAACATCCGGTCTGTTATGGGTGTGGGCGGTTATGATGCCACAACTCATAGTTTTGGAGTTACTGCCGATTACGGAGTACCTATAGGTACAGTAGTTCATTTGGCAGTGATAGCCAAAAAAGACAACAACTACTACTACAGTTTGCAAAAAGACATTACAGTAACAGAAAACATGACAAAGACCGTAACAATGACGCCGCTCACGCT
>CAZLPE010000116.1:0-11630 GCA_964561325.1 uncultured Flavipsychrobacter sp. | reverse complement strand
CGGGTAATGAATAGGTTTTTGTTATATGGCTATGTTGCTGATTGTTAGCCATTCATTATCTCTTTATTTCATTTTTGTTAAAGAAAACCACTATTTTGCATTGTTTTTTAGCTGTTAGCTAAAAACAATGAAACGTTTCGTTAAGAGAAAATAGTAAAAATGAAGCAGACATTTTCAAAACTACTTTTTTGTGCGGCAGTATTTGGATCGCTTTTTGCCAATGGCAAGAGCTACTGGACGCCGACAAATGCATCGCTTGCTCCCACCCAGTTGCAGCGACAACACCCTAATAACTTTTTGGTTTACCGTCTTGACGAGGCAGCCGTAAAGTTCGAATTGTGGAACCTGTCGGAAGCCCCTGAGGAAGGAGTAGTAATGAGCTTGCCAATGGCCGACGGCTCTTATCGCGATTTCAAGGTTTGGCAATCTTCTATGATGCCAGAACAACTTGCCAACAAGTATCCCGATATCCGTACGTTCACTGGAGAGGCAGTTGACGACCGTAGGGTAACAGCAAAAATAGATTTTACATTGTTTGGTTTTCATGCCATGATTTTTGATGGCGACAATACTTCATTCATAGATCCGTACGACAATATGCGCGATGGGTTTTACATGGTGCATTACAAAAAAGACGAACAACGTTTGTTCTCAGAGCGTATGCACTGCGAAGTGAAAACTGAAAACGACAAAACAGCTTTTGGTCAGGAACCGATGATGATGGAGAAAACCGACCTGCCTAAGCTGGCAGCGCGCGTTTTTAACGGTCATAATCTGCGCACTTATCGTTTGGCATTGAGCGCCGACAATCAGTATTGCCGCGCCGCCACCGGCTTGCCAACGCCCACTATAGCGCAGGCGCTGAGCGCGATGACCACAACCATGAACCGCATTAACGGTGTGTACAATCGCGATTTTTCGGTGCAGATGAACTTTTGCGCCAATGAGGATACGCTGATATGGACAGCAGCTACCGGCACAATAAATGGTACCGATCCGTTTAATGCCATAAATAGCAATGCAGGCTCATGCCTTACCGCAAACCAAACGCAATGTACCAACCGCATAGGCTCGGCCAACTACGATTTGGGCCATGTGTTTACTACCGGCGCAGGCGGCTTGTCGAGCCTTGGCGTTGTGTGCAACAATACGCAGAAAGCCAAAAGCGTTACCGGTAGCCCGTCGCCCGTGGGCGATGGCTTTGATATAGACTATGTAGCGCACGAGATGGGGCATGAGTTTGGCTCTGAACATACCTTCAACAACAATACTGACGGAAGCTGCGGCGGTAACGCGGTTTCTACAGCAGCCTACGAACCAGGCAGCGGCTCTACCATTATGGCTTATGCAGGTATTTGCTCGCCCGACGACCTTGTGGCGCATAGCGATGCTTATTTCTGTGCATCGAGCCTCAAACAAATTCAAGCCAAGCTGGCAGGGTCTGAAAATGTTTGTGCAGTTATTACCAGCACCGGCAACAAACTTGTGTACCTCGATCCGTTTTCAGCTAACTACACTATACCCTACAAAACACCATTTGAATTGTTAGGTCCTACGGCGGTAGATTCTGTTGCCGATACTGCAAATTTGTATTGCTGGGAGCAGGCAAATCTGGGCGATTTCAACAAACGTTTTTCAGCTACTTACAAAAATGGGCCTATATTCCGTAGCTACAATCCAGCCTATACGCCATTGCGCGTATTCCCAAAGGTGAGCATGGTAGTTTCTGGTGTGTTGAGCAATGCAGGTATAGAAAACGCTCAGGGCGAAAAAGTTCCGGATACAGCGCGCTACCTAACCTTTAAGATGACCGTGCGCAACATTATGAACGGTAAAGGCTGCTTCCTTACCCCCGACGATACAATACATCTTAACGTTATCAGCACTGGCTCGGCTAATGGCTTTGCTGGTTTTAAAGTTACAAGTCAGGGCACAACGGGTATTTCTTACCTTGGCGGCACCTCGCAAACCATTACCTGGAATGTAGTGGGAACAAATGCGGCTCCGGTAAATGCCACCAATGTAGATATATATATGAGTACAGATGGCGGCTACACCTGGCCTTACTACATGGGTTCTTACCCTAATTCAGGCACTGCGGCAGTGTTTGTGCCCAATCCGCCAACAACATCTATCTCTGCAAGATTTAAGGTAAAGGGCGCGGGTAATGTTTTCTTCAACATCAACAGCAAGAATTTTGCCGTTACCCACAACTCATCATTGCCGCTTGCGTCTTCAGCGCTTGTGTCGCTTACCGATGCTATCAGTATTTTCCCTATACCTGCAACCGATGCGGTGCATTTTACAACCACCTATGTAGCTCCTTTGCAGACGGTAATATATAACGCAATAGGCCAGTCGGTATGGAACGGAACAATAACCAACAGTAGCGATATTGCAGTTAGCGCTTGGGCTAAGGGCGTGTATTATGCCAGATTCACAGATGCCGCTACCGGACAAAATGCGGTAAAGTCGTTTGTAGTACAATAGAAACAGTTATTTTATGTTATATAAAGCGTATGGTCTTAACAGCCATACGCTTTGTGTTTTACAGAAGTTGCGATGGTCCGATTTTTGTTGTATGATAGTATTGGCTTATATTCAGGTATAAGCGCCGCTTTATTGAATTTTACAATAAACCACCTACTTTAGCAAGCAGATGAAAAGGGTATTGATTGTTTTGGCGCTGGCGGGACTGCTACATAGTAATGGCGCGGCATATGGCGCGGAATTGTGGCGTCAGCTGAATAACCAAAAGGTATTGCCTCCAGTGTCGGGTGGACTGACGCCAACAGATCAGCTTGCATTTGCGCTTGATGAGGCCGCAATGCGATTATTGCTTTTTTCTGCTCCCGGCGATCCTGCACATTCATCGGCCATTCTGTTGCCGATGGGCGATGGCAGCCTGCGGACATTCAGGGTATGGCAAACGCCTATGTTGCCAGATGCGCTCGCGGCAAGGTATCCGGAAATAAAAACATTTACCGGCGAGGCCGTTGGAGCAGGTAGGGTAACCGTGAAACTCGACTTTACTGTGTATGGTTTTCATGCAATGGTGTTTGATGGCGATAATACTACGCTTATAGACCCTGCCGATAATAACCGTTCGGGAGTGTACAGGGTGCATTACCGGCGCAACGAAGTGCGGGGAAACAGGGGGAGTTGCGCTGTAGATGCCTATATGGCAAGCAGGGCGTTTTTGGGTGATACCAACAAACTGAAACGAATCGGGACGGGGCAAAGCAGGGTGGCCAATGGATATCAACTGCGCACCTACAGGCTTGCGCTGTCTGCCGATCATTTTTACTGCCAGAAGGCAACGGGGGAAAGCGCACCCGATATACCAACGGCATTTAGTAAAATGGTAACCACCATGAACCGCGTAAACGGCGTTTATGAGCGGGAGTTATCTGTAACAATGAAGTTTGTAGAACGTGAAGATACCTTGGTGTGGCCAACAGAGTCGGGTAGTAAAAACGGATTGGACCCATTTAGGTATATAGATAACAATCCGCCGCAATGCCTCAATATGAATCAGATTGTTTGCGATACCATAATAGGTAGCGACAATTATGATATTGGGCATGTGTTCACCACAAATGGCGGCGGGCTTTCTGACGTAGGTGTGGTATGCAATGTATTGCACAAAGCGCGTAGCGTAACAGGGCAGGAAAATCCGGTAGGCGATGGGTTTGATATAGACTTTGTGGCGCACGAGATAGGCCACGAGTTTGGCTCGGAGCATACCTTCAATAATAGCATAGATAATAGTTGCGCCGGCAACGCCGTACAAGATTATGCATACGAGCCGGGTAGCGGATCGACGATAATGTGCTATGCCGGTATTTGTAATCCCGACGATATACAGCCGCATAGCGACGCTTATTTTTCGTTGTCGAGCTTGTTGCAGATGAACTATTACCTTACTCGCCTTGGCGGCGATGGTTGCGCAGCAAAAACACCTACGGGCAACAAACCATCGGGCTTATCGGCCTATCAGGCCAATTACAGCATACCCTTCCGTACGCCTTTTGAGCTGGCGGTTCCGGCTGCCACAGACTCGGTTGTGGATACTTCTGCCACTAACTATTGCTGGGAACAGTGGAATTTGGGCGATTTTGGCATTCGGTTGGCCGATACGCGGTACACCGGGCCATTATTCAGGTCGTTCAATCCGTCGGTATCGCCTTTGAGGGTTTTCCCGCAGATGGCTAAGGTATTATCAGGCAGGTTAAACGATGCCGGCACAGAAAATGCGCAGGGCGAGAAAACGCCAGACACTACGAGGTATCTTACATTCCGGCTTACTGTTCGCGATATTTATCACGGTAATGGCGCCTACCTCGCTCCAGACGACACTGTTCACCTTGATGTAGTCAATACAGGAACTGCTTTTACCGTAACAAGCCAGAGCGATTCCGGATCGGTATATGTGGGCAATTACGGGCAAACGGTGAAATGGATGGTGTCGGGAACGAATGTAGCGCCCATTAATACGGATAGTGTACAGATATACTTGTCGGCCGACGGAGGATATACATGGAGTTATTATCTGGGGCAGTATCCCAATACAGGGGCTGCCATAGTAACGCTACCCAATCCGGATACTACCATTGCGCACGCAAGGATTAAGGTTAAGGGAGCGGGCAATGTGTTTTTTAACGTAAACCGATACGATTTTACCGTAAAACCAAGTACCGACGCCGATACTGCTATACATATTTTTCCGGTGCCTGCGCACCATACGCTTCATATGTCGTCGGGCAACAAAGGGCCGCTCAATTTTGAAGTATTTAATACTGCCGGGCAAAAAATAACAGACGGTACGCTCGATGGGTTCGATGATTTGCAGGTGCAGCTATGGGCGCGCGGCGTAAACCTGATCAGGTTTACAGATAGAAAAAACAACAGGACGGTAATGAAGTTTGTGCTCGATTAGGCCGCCGGACGATTGAATAAATAACAAAGCCTGCAAGATTGCTGTTAGCGCTTGCAGGCTTTGTTTATAATATTGCCAGGCTTAATTATTTTTTCTTAGCGGCAGGTTGTGGTTTTCCTTTGGGCGCTGCCTGCTTAATTTTGTAGTTCAGACCAACCAATAGCCCGGCTGTAGCATTGTGCGTTGCCGCTCTGCCGGTTCCATAATAGTTGTTTGTGCCGATCAACTCATATTTTGCGTTTTTGTTTTCTATGTCAGATAAGCCATAGTCTAAACGCAGGTGAGCTGTAAGCGTTAGCGACGACGACAGATTGAAGCCTGCGCCCACGCCTAAAACAGCGTCAAAAGTTGTTTTGTTGTATGCTTCTTCGTTTTTGATGTTCAAGTCGGTAATTGGTGCGTCTTTATCGTTCACCGTATATTTTACGCCGCTCAAAATGTTGATTTGAGGGCCAATGAACATACTGAAATAAGATTGCTTGGTATTGTCGCCGCCATAGCGGAACAAAATTGGTATTTTAATACAAGAAAGCGTTGTCTTAGCAGTATAGTCGCCGTTTAGTGTAATGTTGTTGGCAAACGCCTGCATAGCTATGTTTTGCGAATACACACCATCGGTGGTGGTTGAGTCAAGGTTGCCTTTATAGCCTTGTCCCTGCGAAGAGTACAGGATGTCTATACCCACGCCCATGTGATTGTTGAAATTGTAGCCGGCGCCTATGCCAAATGCCATGGCTGGTTTTACAGCAAAGTCGAGCTCCTTGCCAGCTTCCTGATCGGTAGTGTTGAGCAGCGCCGATCCATGTACGCCAAGGCGTATGCCGAAATCGAATCCTTTTTGTGCAAAAGATGATGCGCTAATCAATGAAAGGGCGCAGGCTGCAAATAACTTCACCCCTACCGGGCGAAGGCTGTTTTGAGGCCTGTTGGTAGTTTGTAATTTTTTCAGGTTCATTTTTTTAGTTTTGAATTAATGAAAAGAAATTTTCCGGAGACACAAAGTACAATTTTTCATACACTTATCTGAATCTGTAGGTAAATTATTGCAAATGTAGCTGTTTTATTACCCTGAGTACTTTGTGGCAGCGCTGATTAGCCCGCAGCGGTTGGCAAAAAAACTAAAACGCCTACCTTTGAAACAACTATTATTTATGGCAAACGAAGCGCTGCAACTGATTTATACCTTAGCTACTATAGACGAAGCCGTAGACCGGTTTTGGGCCGAACTGAGCGCGCATAAAATATTTGCGTTCTCGGGCGCTATGGGCGCCGGCAAAACCACATTTATAAGCAGGTTGTGCAGCCGCCTTGCTGTAATAGATGCGGTATCGAGCCCTACGTTTGCGCTCATCAACGAATATCATTTTGAAACGCCGGGCAGTACAGACAACATCATATACCACATGGACTGGTACCGGTTGCGCAGTGTAGACGAAGCAGTAAATGCCGGTGTAGAAGACTGCCTGACAGAGGCGCGTAAGCGGAATAACGTATACTGTTTTGTAGAATGGCCGGAAAATGCGCCCGAACTGCTTATCGGGCCGCATTTGTGGGTAAACATTGAATTGTTGAACGAAAATACGCGGCAGATGACTGTGTATGCCCGGAGTTAGCAGATGAACAACATAGTTGTATGTAATATCCGGCTGCCGGTAGCGTATTGGCGGCGTGTAAAGGCGCGGGTCTGTTACACACCACAGAACCGCCTGTTTTGGGAAAAGGCGGTGGAATCAAATATGTGATTCCATATTCCAAATATTATTCTTACTTTGCAGTCTTGATAAATAACCAATAAAACTATGGTATATGTTTTTTAGTGGTACTAAATGCTTTTCACTTCTTTTGTGTTGCACCCTATCATTGTCTGTTGTTGCGCGCGAATTTAAAAAGAACGTTGGGGCGCAGCCTTTGCATAAGCCGCTGACCTTTATAGAAAATAAAGGTCAGATAACCGATGAGCATAGCGCCGCCCGGAATGATATACAATACAAACTGGCAGCGCCGGGCATGAGCCTGTATGTAGGTTCTTGCGGCTTGCATTACCAGTTCAAAAAAGTTGAAAATATTACTGATGTTAATCCGTCTATAAGAACGTATACGATGGATGTGGCCCTTGTGGGCGCTAACCCCAATGCCAAAGTGGAAGCCAGCGATAAGCAGGCTTACTACGAAAGCTATTTTTTGCCGCAATCGGGCAACGAAGGCTTGGTAGCGCATGCATGGAACAAGATTACTTATAAAGAGGTGTACCCAAATATTGACTGGGTGCTTTATGTGAAGGGCGAAAAAGTAGAGTACGATTTCGTGGTTCGTCCCGGTGGTAATGTAGCCGATATTAAGCTGGCTTATGATGGCGCAACGCAACTCTCTATAGGCGCCGATGGTAGCCTTACCGCTACTACGCCCATGGGCAGCGTTACAGAGCATACGCCCTTTGCCTACGAAACAGGCACACGCAAAACAGTAAAATCTGCTTTCAAGCTGGATAATAATGTGCTTAGTTTCGAGACAGGCGCATATAAAGGTTCTTTAACTATCGACCCGTTTTTGCAGTGGAGCACGTTTTTTGGCGGCGCTCTTGAAGATGTGGTTACCAGCGTAAAGCAAGCCCCTAACGGTGTAACTTACGCCTGCGGCTACACAGCCAGCGGCGGCCTGAACACAGCGGGCGCGGGCTATGCAGGCGGATCGTACGATGGATTTATTACCAAGTACAGCGCTGCAGGCGCATTGCAGTTTTCTATCTATTTTGGCGGAGTAGGCAGCGATAAGGCTATGTGCCTTGCGCTGGACAATACTACGCTCCCCAACCCAAATATATATGTAGCCGGCGTTACGTCGTCTAATTTTGGTATATCTACCGGCGGCGCTTACCACACTGCATACAATGGCGCAAACGATGGCTTTTTAGCAAAGATCAATAATACAGGTACTACTCGCGTATGGTCTACCTATTACGGCGGCACCGGCGAAGACCATGTAAACGCTATAGCAGTAGATGCTACCGGCAGTATTATCATTGCGGGTCAAACGTCGAGCGCCACATTAGTGTCGAGCGCAGGCGCTTACCAGACAGCGCGCAGCGGATCGAACGATGCGTTTCTTGCAAAATTCAATAGCGTTGGCGCCAATACATGGTCTACCTATTATGGCGGATCATCGCAGGAAGAAGCTTTTGCTATAACTACCGATGGCGGCAGTAACATTTATGTTACCGGTCAAACCAACAGTATTACAGCTATGTATAGCAGAGGCGCATACGACACCACGCTTAATGGTACAAATGATGCATTTCTTGCTAAGTTTACCGCAGGCGGCAGGCGCGTGTGGGGCTCTTATTATGGCGACACCGGTCAAGATCAGGGTAAATCTATTGCCTATGATGTAGTAAACAACAAACTTGCAGTAATAGGTAACACAACCAGCCAATTGGGCATGTCTACGCCAAATGGATACCAGCCAAACTATGGCGGCGGCGTTCAGGATGCGTTTTTGATCTACATGGATACAGCAACAGCCGCGCCTACATGGGCTTCGTATTATGGCGGAGAGTCGCTGGATTATGGAACTGCGATAACGTTCGATCCTAATGGCGATATCGTTCTCGCAGGCGGTACATTCAGTATGTTTGGTATGGCCGACTTGGGCACTTTTGCCGTAAATGGCTACCAAAGCGCTAAAGCCGGCGACTACGACGCTTATTTTGCAAAGCTCAATCCGCTTAGCCAGCGATTGTGGGGTAGCTACTTTGGCGGATCGCAATATGATTTTGCCAATGCTATAGACATTGCCAACGACCAGATAGTAATGGGCGGCTTTACTACAAGCCCCGGTTTGTACAGAGCTGGCGGTATAGCGCAGGCAGGTTCGGCCGATGTAAGTTATGCCGGCGGCGTATATGACGGTTTTGTTACCAAGTTCAACCGCGATACGCTGGTTACCATCAATCAGCCCTATACCGATACGCTGGTATGCGCAGGCGGTACGCTGTATGTAGACTATACTGCAAACATCAACTTCCAGTTATCCAATAACTTCAATGTAGAGTTGTCGGATATTACCGGAAACTTCCCGGCCATACCAAACGTTATTGGCACAATAAACAACGATTTCTCAGGAACGATCACTTGCACTATACCAAGCACTTTGGCTCCGGGTACAGGCTATCGCATTCGCATTACTGCCGACAATCCAATTTATGTTTCTCCCGACGATTACCTGAACATTACCGTTGTAGACACAATACCTAACGCAACAGCGGCTGCGTCTACACCAACTTGCGTAGGCAATACGCTCAATCTGTATTGCAGTACTCCTTATTCAGTACGCAACTACATATGGCAAGATCCTGCAGGTGGTTTTGTTTCATTTGTTCAAAACCCAACACTGGGTCACTTGGTTACATTGGCCGATGCGGGCGTATATTCTGTTACTACATCGCACAATGGCTGTCCGGATAAGATAGCTACTGTGAATGTGGTGGTCAACACACAGCATCCTCCAATGCCATTGGATAGCTCAAGCAATCCTAACTGTCAGGGCGGCAGCATCTATTTGTTTGCCAATCCCGATACAGCAGTTACAGGTCTTACCTACCATTGGTCTGGTCCGGGCGGCTTTACATCTACAGCGCAGAACCCAGTAATAACATCTATATCTACCGCAAATTCAGGTTTGTATTATGTTACAGATACAATGGCGGGTTGCCCATCGGCAGTAAATTCTATATTTGTAAGCGTAGCCGATACGCAACATGTAGGCATATCTATTACTGCAAATCCGGGCGATACCATTTGTCAGGGTACTGTAGTTACCTTTACTGCAACTACAGTAAACGGCGGTACTACCCCGCGCTATCAGTGGATGTCGGGACCGTTTACCCCTATAGTGGGCGCAATGAGCAGCACGTTCACTTCGTCTACGCTCGTGAACGGCGCTACCATATTTTGTGTGCTCAACAGTACCATCACTTGCCCTTCGCCTGTTAGCGCTAACAGCAATGTGATTAAAATGAACGTTATCAGCAATCCTCCTGTTGCACACATTTTTGCAACCGGCGGTCCATACATTGTTCCGGGTTCTACAGTTAAGTTTACTTCGCTGGTATACAATGGCGGTATCAACCCCAACTATCAGTGGAAAGTAAATGGCGTAAATGTACCGGGCGCTATTGCCGATACATTTGTATTGACTAACATTCGCCGCAACGATACGGTAAGCCTCGTAGTTACATCTACAATGGCTTGCGCAGTGCCCGATTTTACGGTCAGCAATATTATATACCTATTCCCAACAACAGGTGTCAGCAATGTTGGCGAATCGTTGAATAGTTTGCAGTTGTATCCTAACCCTAATAATGGCAGCTTTACACTGCAGGGCGTGTTTCAGGATGCCAGCGCTGAACCAATAGCAATTGAAGTTGTAAATATGTTGGGTCAGGTAGTAACAACAACTACTGCTACTATACAGAATAACGAATTGAACCAATCGATATTTATGAATAATGTAGCCGATGGGGTATATATACTGCGCGCTACACAAGGCATGGATAGCAGAACGTTCCGTTTCTCTGTGCAGCATTAATATTTCTCGTCTTATCAGATATAAAAAAGCTCCTTCGGGGGCTTTTTTAGTGTAACGAACTGTAACAGTAGCGTGCTGCTAAAATGGCAGTGTTTGGACGCTATGGCGGTCGGGAACGCTTTTTGAATAGGTATATGCAAAACAACAACAGTATGAAAAGTTTTGCAGAGGTAATAGGTCAGGATAAGCCCGTGTTGGTAGATTTTTTTGCAACATGGTGCGGACCGTGTAAGGCAATGGCGCCCATACTGCACGAGGTAAAAGCAAGTATGGGCGATGGCGTATCTATCATAAAAATAGATGTAGATAAAAATCCCGAGGTTGCGCAACAGTTTCAGGTGCAGAGTGTACCTACGCTGATAGCTTTCAGAGGAGGACAGGCAAAATGGAGACAAGCAGGCGTAGTGCAGGCAAGACAGCTGGTAGACGTATTGAAAAAAGTATAAGGATCTTTTTGCGGATGGGTGGAAATTGATTTAATTTTAGGGTAGTATCTAATCTATGAAACCTGAATTATGAACAAAACCCTACTGGCTATTGCGTGTTTATTGTGCAGTATTGCATCGTATAGCCAAAACTACCAGTGCCTGCAAGCTGGCGTGAAACGCTACTACCTGAACGATAACCACTACCTGCGCGGAATGACCATCGACTCCACTCGCGCCTATACCGACTCGACAATATATTATCCATTTCATACCCCGCGCGGTAGATACGATGTTGTAACCCCTTTCAGCTTCCCTACGCTCGACCCCAATGGCGGTAGCTGGTTGGGAAAGAAAGTGATAAGCCGCAGCAACGGAACATTTATTTTTGACAACTATTGGGGCGACAGCGTAATTATAGAAACGCAAGCGCATACAGGCGATAGCTGGCTGTTTTACAACGATAGCGGCAGCCTGTATTATAGAGCTACGCTTACCGCAACCGACACAATGACTGTGCTTGCCGCGCCCGATAGTGTGAAGCGGATAACGATTAGAGCCTATAACAGCACGGGCAGGGTAACTACCGATCCTCTGGATAGTTTTGAAATAATACTGAGCAAGAACCATGGTTTTGTGCAGGTCTTCGACTTGTACACTTTTCCCTATCACGAACCGGATTC
>CAZLPE010000115.1:4511-11989 GCA_964561325.1 uncultured Flavipsychrobacter sp. | reverse complement strand
TCTTACCCCGGGATGCTCCCGGGGCTATTATTAGTTTAAGCCCATTCGGGCTTTTGGTTGTAGGGTTGTAGGCCATGGTTGTGGTCGCGCTTAATGCCTCTTAGACTTTGGGCAATACGTAAGCTATTCTTAAACCAGCGACTATCGAACAACGTACTAAATTAATTTATTTATACCGTATTTAAATTTGCAATACCCTATCCCTTCATTCGCCGGTCTCCCGACCGGCATCCGGTAGTCCTTAGTCTGAAGACTAAAGACATCGATCGAGACTAAGGACTGCCGGGGGTATTAAATTCAAATTATCATTCTTTTTCCGTCCATTTGGTTAACTCTATTGAACTCAACCTTTTAATAACACTAGAGTCATATGTAAAACTAAATTTTTCTTTGCAGATCTTTCCGGCATTATATTCAACTTTAAAGGTTATATCAATTTGATGTTTAAATTGAGCTCCCATAAAACCGTCAGTTTGCGAAACGAGTACACTTTGTTTTGAAACTACCTTTCCACATGCATTGTAATGGTCTTTAATTGACTTAAGAAATGCAATCGAATCATCACCAGAATTTAACAGCTCTGGTGATATTAAGTTTATAATTGAATCGTACCTTCCTGATTCATAAAATTGGTAGTACTTTTCTATTTGTGCATTTGCACTTTCTACTTGAATCTTATTACAGGATAGATTAGCAACAATTATAAAAATAATAAAATAAATTCTACGTTTCATAGTCATATTTTTTATAAATTCCTGATGGTAATAAATAAGTCTGAACAGCTCATTCAGCAACCACTTTCTTTCTTGCATTTGCAACAGTCCTTTCTACAACCCCTACTTCCCCACCAGCTGGCATGAAAGCCATTGCTCTTTAGCTAATAATTTGAATTGATTCCAACTTACTCATGGTCTGCCCGAAAATATAATTTTTGGCAGTTGGCATTCCATGACCAGCTTCACAAAGATAATGGAATCGACAAAATATTTTATTGAAAGGAAGAACAATATTTGTACTTATGAAATTCGAAATATCAGCTTTATGCCCCCCTCTTAAACTTTAGGCTAATGGCTATTCGTACGCCGGTCTTAAGGCTGGCGAATAATACACGAATTTACTAAATTAATTTATTTATACCGTATTTAAATTTGCAATACCCTATCACCTCATTCGCCGGTCGGGAGACCGGCTTCCGGTAGTCCTTAGTCTGAAGACTAAAGACATCGGATAACGAATACCGGCGATCAGCTGGTGCGGAGCGTGGCGCATGCCCTTAAAAATAAAAACAGCCCGATCTTTCAATCGGGCTGGTGTGTGTTATTTATTGTTGTGCGTTATTACAGCGCAAGGTCTGCATCATCGTCGGCTACTTTTGGGCCCGGCGCTGGTTTGTTGTTATCGCGGGGTCCGCGGTCGTTACGGCGGTCGCCGCCATCGCGGGGTCCACGGTCGTTACCACGGCGGTCGTTGCCTCCTTTACGGTCGCGATCGTTGCCGCGGCGGTCGTCTCCGCCTCTGCGGTCATCGCCGCCTTCTCTGCGTTCGCGCTTTTCAGGCTCTACATAACCATCGGGTTTGGGCATCAGCACTTTGCGGCTCAGGCGCAACTTGCCCGTTTTGGGGTCGGTGCCTACCAGTTGTATCTTCACCACATCGCCTTCCTTCATTACGCCATCCAGCGAGTCGAGGCGCTTCCAGCTCACTTCAGATATATGCAGCAAACCTTGTTTGCCCGGCATAAACTCTACAAATGCGCCAAAGGGCACTATACTTTTCACCACGCCCTCGTAGGTAGCGCCTATTTCGGGTATAGCTACTATGCTGCGTATCCATGCAAGCGCTTTATCAATACTCTCTTTGTTGTTAGAAAATATCTTGATGATACCTTCCTGACCAACCTCTTCAATATTGATTTTTGCGCCTGTTTCGCGTTGTATTTCCTGTATTATTTTACCGCCCGGGCCTATTACAGCGCCTATAAATTCGCGGTCTATATTCAGTTGTTCTATGCGTGGGGCATGTGGTTTCAGTTCTGGGCGGCGTTCTGGTATGCAGGCATACATAGCGTCCAGTATGTGCAGTCGGCCGCGTTTAGCCTGGTCCAGCGCCTGCCTCATAATGTCCATGCTCAGTCCGTCTACCTTAATATCCATCTGGATACCGCAGATACCATCGCGAGTGCCCGTTACTTTAAAGTCCATATCGCCCAGGTGATCTTCATCGCCCAGTATGTCGGTAAGCACGGCAAATTTGCCATTCTCGCCCGATATCAGTCCCATAGCCACGCCGCTTACATGCTTTGGCAGCGGCACGCCCGCATCCATAAGCGCCAGCGAACCCGCGCATACAGTAGCCATAGACGATGAACCGTTGCTCTCCAGAATATCAGATACCACACGTACTGTGTACGGATATTCGGCAGGCATCATTTGCTTCAGCGAGCGCATAGCCAGATTGCCATGACCCACCTCGCGGCGGCTCTGTCCGCGCATCATTTTCACCTCGCCGGTGCTGAATGGCGGGAAGTTGTAATGCAGCATAAACTTCATGTAGTCCGATGTTGCAGCGGTTTCCAGCAGCAATTCGTCGTCTACAGTGCCCAGCGTTACGGTAGTGAGCGACTGTGTTTCGCCGCGTGTAAACAGCGATGCGCCATGCGGAGAAGGCAGCAAGCCTGTCTCCATGGTCAGTACGCGCACATCTTCCAGTCCGCGGCCATCCAGGCGCACGCGCTCATTGAGCATCATATCGCGGATGATCTTCTTTTCCAGGTCGTGGAAATAAGTACCTATCAGCGCAGCGTCTTCGGCTTTTAGTTCGCCTTCTGCAAAAGTGGCTTTAAAATCTTCTTTTATTTTCTTGAAGGCATCGCTGCGGTCGTGCTTAGGCAGTGCGCCCTTGGCAACGGCATAGATACGTTCAGAGCCGAAGGCGGCCACCTTGGCTTCCAGTTCGGCGTTGGTATATGGCTTAGTGTAGTCGCGCTTTGCAGTGATGCCTGCTTTTTCGCGTAGCTGATGCTGCAGCGCTACCTGAGCGCGAATGGCGTCGTGGGCTACCTCTATGGCAGTTACCAGACCTTCTTCTTCGCACTCCTTGCCTTCGCCTTCCACCATCATTATATTTTTTTCGGTGGCGGCTACTATTATGTTCATGTCGCACTCGGCTATCTGCGAGCGTGTTGGGTTCACAACATATTCGCCGTTTATGCGGCCTATGCGCACCTCAGAGATCACCTCCAGCACCGGAATGTCGCTCACTGCCAGCGCCGCTGATGCAGCCAGGCAAGCCAGCGCGTCGGGCATCACTTCAGGATCGGAAGAGATGAGCGTAACGAGCACCTGTACTTCGCACAGATAATCGTCGGGAAACAATGGGCGCAAAGCGCGGTCTATAAGGCGGGAGGTAAGTATTTCGTAATCGTTCAGTCGGGCTTCGCGCTTGAAGAAAGAACCGGGTATGCGGCCTGCTGAAGCAAACTTTTCCTGATAATCAACGGTAAGCGGGAAGAAAGACTGACCTGGTTTTGGCTCTTTGGTAGCTACCACGGTAGCCAGTATCATGCAGTCGCCCATGCGCACCACTACGGAGCCATCGGCCTGACGGGCCATCTTGCCCGTTTCTATGGATATTTCGCGTCCATCGCTCATAGCGAGCGATACGGAAATGGGATTTGGAATCATTTCATCTGGTATTAAATGTTAAGTAAAATGGCGTACCGGAAGCAAAAAACGAGTAGCCGCTACCGCAGTGGGTAAGCGCAATGCCATTCATTTTTGTTCCGGACACAGTATAAAATTGGTCATAAAAAAACAATTCCCAACCGAAAGCAGTTGGGAAAAGCTTGTTGGTTTTGCTTATTTGCGCAAACCAAGTTTTTCTATCAGGCCACGATAAGATTCAAGATTGTTGTGGCTGAGGTACATTAATAAACGTTTACGACGACCTACCATCTGCATCAAACCACGGTTGCTCGAGAAGTCTTTTTTGTTAGTCTTCAGGTGATTAGATATGTGCGTGATACGCTCTGTGAGCATGGCAATCTGCGATTCAATGGAGCCTGTATTGGTTTCGCTTCCACCGAAGTTCTTAAAAATATTCGCTTTTTTTTCAGCTGTAAAATGAGACATTTGCGTCAGAATTTTTAAATAAACACACTTTTTGAGTGTGCAAAGATAAGGAAATAATGTGGAAAAATAGAATTTGGAAATATGAATTTCTGAAATTATGATAAAAAGTTGGCGGTGCACTCATTTTCAGCGCTTTGCGCTCAGCGCAGCAACACAAACAGAATACAAAAGTACGCCTTTTTTGAAAACAAGCGCCGCTCATTAAAATACCGCCCTCAAACTATATTATTCCGTTAGCAGGCGCCCTATCTGCTATTGGCATTATCTACAATAACCACAACCAAGAATCCGGCAATGGCTACCCTATGTAATATATATTGTGCAGAGCGTCCTGCCCACCACACTATGTCTTTCTCGGTTTCTTTTTTGCCGCCGGAAACAACACATTGTTGAGTATGAGCCTATAGCCCGGCGAGCTGGGGTGCAATGCCAGATCGGTAACAGGGTCGCCAATGTGGTGCTCATAGTCTTCGGGGTCGTGGCCGCCATAAAAAGTCCAGGTACCCTTGCCGTATTCGCCGTGTATGTAGCGGGCTTCGTTGGCGGGCTTGTAGTCGCCCATCACCAGCACGCTCGATTTTAGTACTTCCTTACGAAAGGCGGTAGTTTGCCCCATAAAGCCTTTGATGGTGGTGGTATGATTTTGACACAACATTGCAGGTACGGGGTCGAACTTGGCCGAAAAAGTAAAAAGCGAGAAGTAGTCGGTTTTCATCTGCGCGCGCCCCTGACGCAGCAGGGTGTTGTCTATGTTAGACACTTCGTATTCGTAAGGATTGGTAACTATGGCAAAATCCTTGAAGGCAAAGCACTTGGTAAAATCCAGTTTTTGCTGCGCGGCGGGATCCATAGGGTCGCCGTCAAACGGGGTTTCGCAAATATCTACTCCATCGGCCGCCATAGCAATATCGTAAGAGTCGGTAGCCGAGCACATGGCAAACAGATAGCCGCCGCCCGCCACAAAATCGCGTATTTTTTTGGCTATAGCCAGTTTTAGCTGCGATACCTTTTTGAAATTATACTTCTTAGCAGTTTCCTCGGCCTTCTTTTGGTCGTTCTGGTACCATGCCGTGTTGCGGTAGCTGCCCCAAAACTTGCCATACTGCCCTGTAAAATCTTCGTGGTGCAGGTGCAGCCAGTCGTACTTTGCCAGATTGTCGGCAAGCAGTTCATCGTCATACAGTTTGTCGAACGGTATTTCTGCATAGGTCAATACCAGCGTTACGGCATCATCCCACGGTTCTTTGTTTGGCGGCGTATAAACGCCTATTTTGGGCGGTTTTTCCAGTTTTATAATATCGCCGTTGAAGTCGGGATTAGCTATTTCGCTGAGCATACCGCCATATTGCGCATCGCTTACTATCTGGTAGGTTACGCCGCGCAGCTTGCACATACGCTCCATAACATCTACCTGATCCATACCAAAGCTACCGCCTTTATAGTTCAGCAGCCAGTCTACAGATACGCCCAGTTTCAGGGCGGCGTAGGCCACGCCATAGGCTTTTATGTGGTTGGCCTGCCCGTCGGCATCCATAGGTATAAATATTTTGGCTGCATGCGCCGCGTTGCCCGCAAGCAGAGCACAAACCAGACACCATATATACAGGCCGCGTTTACTATACATCATTATCAGGTAATAAGACTGTAAGTTACCTATAAAGGGCAAATATGACGTTGTTATTCCATAATTTTTAACAAACAGCCCCTCCTGCCGGCGCGCTGGCCTTTGCTGCGCCCGGCCGGTGTATTTGTATCCGTCATTTTGCTTTACCTTTATTGTCTGCAATCAACCACACTGCCATGGCATTATTTTCTCAGCTCAGTAATTACCGCAATTTCGGACTGCTTGTGTTGCGCGTGGGCGTAGGCGTGATGATGTTTATGCACGGCCTGCCCAAACTAACCGGCGGCCCCGACAAGTGGACCGAACTGGGCCGGAATATGCACCACCTCCATATTTATTTCTGGCCGGGCGTGTGGGGCTTTATGTGCGCCATAACCGAGGTTATAGGCGGCTTGTTTTGCGTGTTGGGTTTGTGGTTCCGGCTGGTGTGTATGCTTATGGTCATCAATTTTATTGTGGCCATCCTCGCCCTCTTTGCCGGCGGCAGCAGTATGCTGGGCGCATCAGAAGCCATAGAGCTCTGCTGTGTGTTTTTCGGACTTATCTTCCTCGGGCCAGGGGCTATGTCGGTAGATAAGGGGTAGGCTGCCGGTAATGCCCGCTATATTTACATTGTAATAATTGATGATTGGGGCGGGTATATTTGCATAGCTTTATCGCAGCGCTATAGCTACGCCACTTAATAAACGCTTTTGTATGCACGCCGGCAGTCAGTACACTTTTAAGGAGTTTGTATTATGGACTCGAAGAAATATTTATAAAGCGCTGCTTATAAGCGTAATACCAACTATTCTGTACGAGGTGTGCGGGCTAAGATGGCTGGCGCTGCCATGGACGGTGGTAGCCCTGTTGGGCACAGCTACCGCATTTACGGTAGGCTTTAAAAATACGCAAACCTACAACCGCGCATGGGAGGCGCGCCAGATATGGGGCGGCATACTAAACTCAAGCCGTATGTGGGGACTGATGTGCAGAGATTTTATCAGCGATACCGAACTGTCTAAGCTGCTGGTGTATCGCCACTTTGCATGGCTTACGGCGTTCAGGTATCAGCTGCGCGAGCGCAAACCATGGGAAAACAGAGGCAAACCCTACAACGAAGAATATGGCCGATTGTTTTCGGTGCCGGAAAACGAAACAACGCTGGAAGAAGAACTGAAAAAATACCTTAACCCCGCTGAGCTGAACGCTATACTGAATGCAAAAAACAAGAGCGTGCAGGTAATGGCCCTACAGTCGGCTACGCTAAAACAGTTGTGGGCAGATAAACAACTGGATACGCTTACATTTCTGGAAATGGAGCGGATGATAAAAGAGTTTTACGACCATCAGGGCAAGAGCGAACGCATAAAAAACTTTCCCTATCCGCGTCAGTTCGCCTCGTCCAACACCTACTTCATACGGATGTTCAGCGTGCTCCTGCCATTTGGCATGCTCCGCGAGTTCGACAAGCTGAACGACAGCGTAGACGGACTGATGAAGGGGCATATGGTGTGGCTTGTGCTGCCGTTTAGCATGCTGATATCGTGGTTTTTTACTACGCTCGATCAGATAGGCGAAGGCACAGAAAACCCCTTTGAAGGCAGCGCTAACGATATACCGATATCGCAAATGAGCCGGACTATAGAGCGCGACCTGCGCGAAATGCTGGGCGAAACTGCGCTGCCCGACGCGCTGCAACCCAAAAACAATATTGTGCTGTAAGCCCGCCGCCGCTACCTGAT